>JAIXOO010000313.1 GCA_027486765.1 Saprospiraceae bacterium | reverse complement strand
TTAAGGTTCTTCAGGAAACTTTTGTTCTTGATCGCATACACGGAGCCGTCAGATTTGACCAACTGCACGTCCGAAATGTACAGCTGTGAAAAGTCCAGAGACATGCTGCGGCCCTCGGGTGTTTCGTAATTGATTCCGTACAAGTCTACTTCCTGTATGCCTACATAGGCGTGTAAATGCAAAGAGAAAGTGCCTTTTACGGTGGGTTCTTCGGGCTCGACCGCTTCGTTGGAGCATGCGGCGAGGAGGAGCAGGGTGAGGATTGGCAATAGGTTTTTCATGGTCGATTTAGTGGATTGAAACTTGTTAACAAGTTGCATTACGTTTTTGGAATAGACAAAGTGCAAAACATTTGATTTGCGCCTTACTCTATACCTGTTTTACTGCGCTTGGGTTGCTTTGCAGACCCCGCAAAAATTCAGTCAAGCGCTTTATGCCCATATCCTTTCTAATAAACACAAAACTTTATTAATTTTAAAAAGTTTTTACTACCCTAAAAAACAAAGCCCAATTGAATGAAGCAGTTTGCAGTGCTCATTTTTCTCTTTGCAGCATCGGTTATTTCTGCACAACAAGCCCAGAGTGTTGAAGCATTCCGTAAGCTCACTACCACAGCGCAGCGCTTCGCTTTTTTAGCGGATAGCAACGTTGCGAAAATGGACAAGCCCGCTTACGAGGCTATTTTACCTGTTATTGAAGCTAAAAAAGACGATAAAACGCTCTTCTTTTGGCATTTTCAGTATATGCGATTTGCGGAGCAGTTTAAAGTTTTTAATGACGAAATGTTTCCAAAAATCCTTGAAAACATAAGCAATGCTGCTGCAAAAAGAGGTTTAGACGTAGAATCAGTTGTTGCTCAATACCACATAGCCTTCAAGGATTTTGGCAGCAAAAAATTAAGCGAGCAACAAGTCTATTCAGCTTTTATTCACTGTTTTGAAAAAATAAAACGCTTAGGTATTGACAATTTTAGACCGTATTCGATTGATCAAATTTTACTACAAATAGGGGGTAATTTTTATGCTTTGGGCGATTATGATAAGGCTTTAGAATGTTTATTAGAGGCAGAAAATTTGAATAAGCCAAAGTTGTATAGCAGCCCACATATCCACACTTTGATCTTAAATTTGATTCAATCCATTTATGCCGATGCTAAAAACTATCCCAAAGCCATCGCTTACGCAGAGAAAATATACGATTTAAACCTGAATCAATACGACGCAGATCGCCTTTGGCACAACATTTTTTGGCAAGGCTTGTCTTCATTAGATATTGCGCTGTATCTGTTTGAGATGGGCAATTTTGAAAAGGGCGAAAAGTATGCGGATAGAGGATATGCCAAATATAAGGCCCAAGAGGACATCAATAACCCTGAAAAAGTAGTTGCTGCCTTTGATGCTTTGTACGTTTTAATAAAAATAAAGTTGAAATTGGGGAAATTAAATGAAGTCGAACCTTTGCTCAAAAAAGTTGAATTTTTCAAAACGTATATTCCTTTGTCAACAGAAGCCAATTACTTCAAACCTTTAAAGCTATATCAAAACTACGTCAATTATTACGAAGCGAAAAAGGACTACACCAATGCATTTCGCTATATGAAATTGGTTGGCGAACTGCAAGACAGTCTCGAACGCCGCAACGATAAACGTAAACTCTGGCAAATAGAATCCAGGGTAAAATCGGATAATTATCTTTCACAAATCCAATCGGCAGAAGCAGAAAACCGCTTGCAAGAACGCCTTCGCAATTTGGCGCTCATTACCTTAGTGCTTTTTGGTGCCATCGCCTTTGTGGTCTACCGCCGCATCAAAAAAGACAATCAAACCATTACCAAACAAAAAACATTGCTTGAACAATCGCTTGGTGAAAAAGAAAACTTGTTGAGAGAAATTCACCATCGGATAAAAAACAATCTACAAGTTATCTCGGGTTTATTCGACAAACAATCCCGTCAAACCTGGGATGAAACAACCCGCAAACTGATGAAAGAAGGGCAAGACCGGGTGTTTTCCATCGCTTTAGTGCATCAAAATTTGTATCAATCGGATAATTTGACCACCATCCAAATAAAATCTTACCTGGAAACGCTCACCCAAAACATCGAAAAATCGCAGAAAAGCGAGTTTCAGGATATTGCCTTAAAATTAGATGTGGACGACTCGGTGTTGGATATTGATACGGCCATTCCTTTGGGTTTGATTTTAAATGAATTGATAACCAATTGTTATAAATATGCATTCAAAGACCGCACCAAGGGCGAAATCCAAATCCGTTTCCACAAAATGGCAAATGAAATGATTTTGGATGTACAAGACAATGGCGTGGGCTTGCCCCAAAATTTTGATATCGATAAGACAAAGTCTTTAGGTATAAATTTAGTACGGGGTTTGGTACGGCAATTGGATGGTAAATTGGATTTTACCTCAAGTGCGGAAGGAACTACATTTACGATTTGTTGCATCAAGCAAGTTGCTTGATTACCAATATTTTTTTTGTTAAAAAAGTTGAATTTTATGGACAAGAATGTTCGCATTCTCATTGTCGAAGATGAGTTTGTTACGTTGGACTTGCTTCGCGACTATTTAGAAGAGAGCGGGTATGAAGTATCGGGCGATGCCATGTCCGCCGATGAAGCCATAAAAATATTGGAAAAAGGCGAGACCGACTTTGCGATGCTCGACATCAACATCAAAGGGGATAAAAATGGTATATGGGTAGCGGAACAAATTCAGAAAAAATACAAAATCCCATTTGTTTTTTTGACAGCGTTCAGCGACAGCGCAACGGTGAAAACCGCAGCAGGCACCCACCCCTACGGTTATTTGGTAAAACCATTCACACAAGCCGATATTTATACCACGATTGAAATCGCATTGACCAATTTTAATGAACAACGACGTGGACACCGTGCGTCAGAACACCAACCCGATAGTCATTCGGTATTGCAATTTACCGATACGATTTTTGTCAAAGACAATCTGGTTTTCAAAAAAATTACGATTAAAGACATTCAATATGTACAGGCCTACAAAAACTACCTCGAATTACACCTTGCAGGCAGCAGCCAAATCATTCGCTCTACGCTAAGCGATTTCCAAAAGACGCTGCCCGAAGCATATTTTATCCAAACACATCGCTCTTTCATCGTGAATAAGCGGTGTATAGATAAAATTGGTGTGAATTACTTAACAATTGGTGCATCGGAAATTCCCATTAGTCGCGGATTCAAAGAAGAGGTGTTGAAGCATTTAAAGTTTTATTCTTGAGTAATACTGAAATTTTGGCAATCCTTACTCCCAGTCAATCTCCATCAACCATTCATCTGATTCTACCAGCCGTTCACCTGATTTTACCAACCGTCCCTCTGGTTTTACCAACCGTCCCAGCTTTTCTGTCAATCGTCCCACTAATTTTTAGCCTGTTTTTTTTCTCATAAATTTACATTATGCCTTAGTAAAGCATTGGCATTCTTAATGTTTTAAATGGGAATAAAACTTTATTTGCTGATTGAATGGCAAATGTTTTAAATGTATTAAAATGAAAGAAAAAGGTAAGTAGCGCCATGTGGCATACAAAGCTACTTAATGCTTTTAAAATTCGTAAAACCATGAAAATGAGAAAATTGTTTGTTTGTTTCCTTGCATTGGCATCTTTTTCTGCTTGTCAAGAAGCACCAAAAAACAATACGCCAACGGATCAACCAGGTGTTGATCAAGTTGATCCTAAGGCTGAATTAGCGGCTATCACCGATGTGGTGCATAATTTTTACAAATGGTATCCTCCGGCGGGTATTGAGCGCATAGAGTATGTTGACTCAGAAGGTGAATTTTCAAAATTAGACATGGCAAAAGTAGCAGCCTATCACGCACAAATGATGAAAAGTGGTTTTCTCAGTCAGGCCTTTATTGACAATGACATGGCGTATCTGAAAAAATACGAAGCGATTTGGGCAAAAGGCAAGGAAAACGGTAATGAATTCCCCTTATCAGGTCTTGATTACGACCGCTTCCTCTGTTCCCAAGAAATAGAGGATTTCAAGCTTTTGACAACGGCACCGGTGGAAGTCCAAGGTTTAGGTACTGAAAAAGTTACAGCAATTCTGGATTTAGAGGACTATACGGCCAAAAAATTTGAATTGGTCAAAGAGAACGGCAAATGGTTGATATCCAAAATTTACTGCTTTTAAAAAAATGCCGGATATGAAGTAGGAGGGAAAAATATTTGTAACATACAAATGAGTAACTCTAGAAACAATTAGAGGAGAAAACTATGTCAAAATCGCTATTTGTACCCATCAGAATTGAAGGGCTTTTTCTTACAGAGAATAGCTATGTGTGCTCACCACTGGCGGATTTTGAAAAACTGCCGTGGAACGATGGCAATCAGGACTACAACTATGAGACGCCTTTTTTGGGGGATTCCATCGTCAATATGCCTTTTTCTGACAGGAATTGCCTGTTAATGAAAGGGCTCCACCTCCATTTTATCCTGCCACATTTTTTGGGGCAACCCGTGCCTAATGAATCTGGGCTTGCCAACGCAGGTGAGTTGCCTGCAGCGCCTAACTTCTGGGTTATCATCAAGAAAGATTCGGGAGGTACTGTACAGGGAACTTACTATATCCAGAGTGATTATATATATGCAGATGAAAATGACCTCTATAAAAATGTATCCAATCGGGAAGTAGAACAACCCTACTCATCTGTAATTCCATTCGGCACTTTAGGGTCAGGAGCTGCAGCCGCGGTAAGGCCTTATGCTTTTATGGGCAAGCAAGGACAATATGCTTTTGGCAAGCAAGAAGAAAATCAATACAAAAGTGAACGGAGCTTTAAAAACATTGCAAGCAAGCCGCTGACGGTCATTGGGTATGGCGACATCAATTTCAGTTCTTTTTATCCCAATTGCAAAGGCGTTTTCGGTTTTTATGATGCTACAGCGGATTTGCACAACAATGCGCAATATGAGATTTATGGTTGGGTAAACGATGAAAAGGATGATATTCTTTTTCAATACACAAAAAAAAACCAAGCCTCCCCAAATCTAAAAGACCGTTTGGCCAGCCTCTTTCATACCCAAATTTGCGATGCCGGTTCCAACAACCCCTTAGATCAAAATCAGTTACCAAGCATTGATGGGAGAACGATATACTATGCCAAGTTTGTTTGCGATAACCACCCCCTTCATTTTCAAAATGAGTCGCAAAGCCTCGACATCAAGATAGCCATAGGCAATAGCGGTACCGAGGCAATGGCGGCTATGCTGGCCTCTAGCTATCCAGCCGACCAAAAATCATTTGTGGAAGAGCGGCTTGAGTCGGTAAACTTACACTCGAAACTGGGTCCTCTATTGGGGGATTTGGGGCCAAAGTTCCACGAGGCCCGTCATACCAAAGGATTCAACAGCGTGAGTGGTGGATACAAGTGGACGATAACAGCCAATGGTAGCGAGGGACAAAAAGAAGGAGAGGCCTTTCTCCTGGGCGAAGCCATACTGAAAGCTTTGAATGATTTGAACAATTCCCAGCACGAATACGACATCCAATTCAACCAGCTTGTTACGCTCAAAGAGCAACTCTATATGGACTGGGTCAAGTATATGAGGTTGGCTTATCCCCTCCATGACAGTATAGACAACAAACTGCTGGAAAAGATGAAAGCGTATCTGGACACAGTGCTTATTCCAGAAGTAGAATCTAAAGCAAAATCCTGTGGCGAGATAAAGCTATTCAAAGAGGACAAAGAAAATGAGGTTATGGACTGCATAGACCTGATCGCTGGCGATGAGGTTTCCTTGGCATACGATGTTTTAATGAAATGGCAAGCTCTTTTTGAGTTGTTGAAACACCTACCTCAGCAGTATATTATCGCTTGTACCCCAGCTAATTTCTACTGGCAACCCAAGCCACCTGTGCTTTTGTTATCAGGTTTGTTTTCCGAAAGTAGTGATGCGGATATTCTCAAAAAAGCAGGAAACAACAATGAGAAAGTCTATGCAGGGGATTGGGATTTTATGCCCAAGAATGGAAGTGCCATAATTACCCCCTCCCGGCCTATAGACAATACCCAAAAACTATCCGCACAGGTTACCAACCCGTTTATTTTGGAATGGGAAATCGACCTTTTGGATACCGCTCTACTGACGGACGAGAAAGGAGAGATTCACGCAAATGCGCTCAGCACTTGTGTGCAAATCAAAGAATATGGGGCCGACTTTGAGAAAACCAGCGATTTCCGGACAGGCGAGCTGTCGGTGTTCTCAGGGAGCATCATCATGAGCCCTCATGCGAGGAAAACAATGGTGCATCGGCTGCTGGAGTTTATCAAGGCGCATCAAGGCGATTACTTTACGCTAACCGATAAAGACCAAAAAAACGACTGCGATACATTTTGCTCAACCGAAGATGTAAATGTTTTTTTGCACCTATTGAGCAACCAAATGAGTGTTTTGGAGCGTCGAACCCCAAAATTTTCTGACGAAAATAAAGCCAAATACCTTGTTTTAGTAGAACTCCAAACCCTGCTCCTCGACCATAGTATTTTGTCGCAGACGCTATCTGGCTTCAACTATGCTTGTATAATGCAAGGGACTACCGCCCAACTGCCCATACTCGACCCCATGGGCTTTGCCGATACCAGGAGCATGACCCAAAAAGTGGCGGCATTGTTGGGCAACATGAAAAGGCACTCACCTTTGATGGATTTCCTTTTCAACCCCATCCGTAGCGGTAGCATCAGGCTCAACAGGCTCAACCTCATTGATGATTTTGGCGTGGTGACAGCCGTATCTATCCCTCAAAGCGTGATTTGGGCCGAAACCATGAAAGACAAGGCAGACCAACCATTCCTTCGCCCAAGGCTCACGCAGCCCTCCCGTCTCCATTTTGAGTTTTTGGATGCCAACCAGAATCCAGCCGTGGGCGTAAAACCCTACAGCCAATTAGCGAAAACGCACAACCTGCCCGAATCCAGCCCGATATGCGGCTGGCTGGTACCCAACTACCTCGACAACGACCTCATGGTATTCGATAGCAGCGGAGCAGCCTTAGGCTATCTCAGTAAGGATGCCATCTGGGGCGAACCGCCTTACCCGGTATCCAATGTCCCTTCCACAACCACAGACATAACAAACGAACATTTGCGGAGAGTTGTCAAATGGTTGGAGGGCAATCAGGCGCTGCTTGGCGGATTTTTAGACTCTGTCCAATCCGCTCAAGACAATATCGCCCCCTCCCATGCCGCCACTTTTAAGAGCCAGGCCATATTGATGGGAAAACCCATTGCCGTGGTGCGTGCCGTAGTCCATTTCGATCTCAAAGGCTTGCCTGCTATCAACCAAAGCTGGAATGCCTTGCTTAGTGATATTTCCAACAATGCCCCGTATATGAACAGGGAGAATAATAATTGGACAAACGTGGAAATCCCCTTCCGCTTGGGAGAACACCAGCAACTGGACGATGGCTTAATTGGCTATTGGTTAGAAAACGGTTTAGCTTTAACCGATGATAAAGTATTAGATTATCTGGTAGCACCGGAGTCCTCCAATCCAGATGATATCACCCATCATCTACACATAGAGACTTTTGGTAGCCATAACAAACTACAAGAAAGTATCTCGGTTAATGAAACCAAGATAGCTACCCTTCTGCTCGACCCCCGCTCGGGCGTGCATTGCACGAGTGGCATCGTTCCTACGGTAAAAACCAGCATAGATCCCTCGCTTTTCCTGCCTGCCATGCAGAAACTGGAGATGTGGTTTCAAATGTCGGCGATTTTACAGCCAACAGAAACACTTGAAGGGGATGCCGTACTCAATCTCCCGGCCATTGATGGCAAGGAATGGCATTGGTATGACCAATTCTACAGTTCGGAAAGAAATATCGTAAATGACGAAACCGATGGCTTCAAACTCACTACGAATACTTTGAAAAAAGCTTTTTTAACCCTAAAAAACAAGAATTAAATATGGCGGCTAACGTTATCTCAGACAAGGAGCAAAGTTTTTATTTAGACAGCTCAAGGAAAAACACATCTCAGGAGGTGACTTTATCGGTTTGGTTCAACCTGCCGCCCGCAACATCCAGTGCATCTGATTACCTCGCACTTTTGACGCGGCAATGGGCTTATGGGTTGTATATCAAAAAAGACACCCAAAATAAATACCAACTCGTCTGTTTTGATTTCAATAAAGGAGATGTTCTCCATTCCAACCACGAACTTCCGGCGACAGCCACCTCCCCCTATCATGCTGTTTTTACCCTCAATGGTACTCATGCGGCCTTGTATCTCAACGGGATTATACAAAATACTATTACTAACTTTTCGATACATAACCTCGACGGACAAACTTATATCGGGGCATCTGATAACTATAATCCTAAAGACAAAAAACGCGCCGAAAAAAATTTGCAGCATTACCCAGGCTCTATCAAGCGAGCCACGCTCTTCAACCGCTGCTTGTTGGCCGGTGAAGTAGCAAGGCTTTTCAGAAGAGGAACAGATAAATTGGTATTGGATCTGCAAGGAAGTGGAAAAGTAATTGATTTCAAAGGCGATAAAATCAAGAAAGATTCAAGTGGAAATCTTATTCCGATCAGAGTTTTCGAAAACCTACCGGCAACACAAGCGATCAGCACTAGAAGCCCCTCCACTTACCCTTTTGAAATCAGCCTAACCAACCAAAAGGGCAATACCTCGCCTGCCCTATATATTGTATCGGATGTGGCCAGAACCACCGATGTGCAAACGATAGACATCACCATCAAAAATACGACCGCAGATACCTATCAGTTCGACTCCTTCACGCTTTCCTTTCGCAAGGGGACGCTGCATGAGGATTTGACAAAAAACATTGAAGCTGTCAAAGCTCAAAATTTTTGCACGCTACTAAAAACTGCGCTTGGAACAAATGCCTTAGTAACAGTGACTGAGGACCATGACAATATCCATTTCTTGGTGAAAAAATCAGCGACCGAGAAGTTCTCATTTCCTAGTCCTAGTATAAGCTTCTTGAAACTCACCCTGTCTGGGGTTTATGCCGCATCAGGCACTGGCACCCGCACCAGCGGCTATGAGGTCAAATTTCAGGGCGTTCAAAAGATGTTGGGTACTACCCCTTCAGGCAGTGCCTTTACATTTGGGCGCAATGCAGTATTGCAAATCATCAACCATCAAGGTGATTCGTATGCCCCTGTACATTTTGGGGTGCTGGGCAATAATTTTTTACTTAATAATAACCCTGACAATGGAGTCGATTCCCCGGTACCCCAGGCTTTTACCATCTTTATGCAGTCCTTGGATGGGAAGGCATTGAAAATAGGCTCTAATACAAAATTCACCTTTACGTTCTATTGCAGCCATAAATTAAAAGCCACTACCCCCCCCCTTGCTGATAAAGATTATGAAGCCGCATCCGATGGAAGTATCCCTTTTGGAAATAGCTCAGAGGTAAATGCCATCTCTGTTGGCACTCCTGCATCAGGTTACAGTTTGAAAACGCCTACTTCCGGTGTAGATGAATATGGAAAAAGAGATATTACCATTTTAGCTTCTACAACTGTGAAACCGGCCACTTTTTTGGCTTTTCCAGTTAGTAATATCCAACTAAGTGGGAAACCAGGCATCATCAAAGTCCACGTCTCTATCGAAAACCTACCAGGATACTGGGATTCAAATTTTGAGGTGCCTTTTGTGAAAGGGCCTATTGTGATGCAGGGAGATCAAGTTGGGATAAATATGCAGGCCTCTGGGACGAATAAGTTGTCAATCAAGGGGAATGGTTATATAGATGGCAATGTCGGGGTAAATATGCAGCCTTTAGTAGACAACAAATTGTCAATCAAGGGGAATAGTTATATAGATGGCAATGTCGGTATTGGGACTTCAAATCCCACCTCAAAATTGGAAGTAAACGGTGAAGCTTTAATATACAATAAAACTACCATTGGAAAAGCGGATGCCAATGCCAATCTGATTGTAAATGGCAATGTGGGTATAGGTACGGATGCTCCCACCTCAAAATTGGAAGTAAACGGTGAAGCTTTAATATACAATAAAACTACTATTGGAAAAGCGAATGCCAATGCCGATCTGATTGTAAATGGCAATGTGGTTATAGGTAATGTAGTTATAGGTACGAATGCTCCCACCGCAGAATTGGAAGTAAAAGGCCGTATCAAAGACAAAACCGGATTTGTGATGCCCGTGGGCTCCATCATAGCATACGGCGGTGCAGAGGCGCCGGAAGGATGGTTATTGTGTGATGGGCAAACAAATTTAGACCCCCAGAAATATACGGAACTCAGAACTGCCCTTGGGAATGTAAGTAAAGTGCCGGATTTGAGGAAAAAGTTTATATTGGGTGCAGAGGTAGGAACAGGAATAGTCAGAGGTCAAACTGGTGGCGAAGAGAATGTAACACTAACCGAAGAGCAAATGCCCAGCCATAAGCATATTTTCCCTGGAGATGATCAGCTAGAGGATTATGCTGATAGTGTTGTTTCTAACATTACTTATGATGCCAGCTCTGGTATAAGGGGCAATGGGAGAAAATATAACACATCCCCTACAGGCGGCGGCAAGGCTCACAACAACATGCCACCTTATTACGCATTGACTTACATTATTAAATATTAAACACTGAAATATGCCTTCTCCTTTTGGAAATAATGATTTATTAGACGGGTATCACTATAAGCGTGGAGATACCAAAAAGCAAATGGCTCAAAAGGCTAAGCAATGGTTGATTGATGTAATGAATGGCGCTGATGCTCAAGCGAAAGTAGATAAAATGATATTGGAAGCTTTTGAAAAACAAAACTCTGGTCTTTTATCAAAGACGTTTAGTAGAGAAAAAGAGCAGGGAGTAGTAGAACTCATCAAAAAAATTACACGGGAAATTGTGGACCCTAATATCACCGATAAGATCAATAGTGAGTTTAGTGCCCTTTCCTCCACTACACCTAAATTGGAAAAGTATTTAACTACAATTTTAGGGATGAAAGGGATAGCATGGAAGAAACGCGAACTGGCAGAAAAGGGTAAAAAAGAAGTTAAGAAGTTCAAAGGAGAAATAGAGAAACCAAAAGTTCCTAACCCCAAAATTTCACAACCTAATTTTCAATCACTTGATTTTGACACGAATTTGGGAATCCCATCCGTTGATTTTAGTGTTCACCCACTCGATTTAGGCCAACCTAACATAAGTTTCTATGCAGATTTGTCAAACCTTGACTTAGACTTCACGTTTGTTACTGATTACAGTTGGTCAATATCAGATTATTTACCTAAATCATTTACGGACATTGAATTGCCTGGTTATTTTCTAAAAGATATTTTCTTTGATTTTATCGTCGATTTATCACTTAGTGCTCCTTTCTTCAGTACCATCAAAGCTGGCAACAAGCTTCTTATAAATGGGAAAGATGTAATTTCAAACTATAAAGAAATCATTGATAATGAATTGACTACAGCGATGAGATCCAGTGTTTCTCAAGTACATGTATTGTTGTCTGACTGCATTTTGAAAGAAGCATGGTCGATGGCGCACAGCAAAGCGGCTAACTATGCTACACATATTGCAGATTTTGCAGCATCACTTACACCCGCAGCAGGTATTGCTAACATTGGTACCAGTGTAATTCGCTTTGGCCTAGAAATAAAAATACTGGCTGGGCACTATATTGAGGTAAAAGCAATTAATGGCATGGATAATTCACATAAAACGAAATCTGGTTATTATGTTATCACTAAAAGCTTATTGAAAAGACATACTATTATTGCCTGCCAGTTACTGGAAAAATTAAATATGTATTCCATGTTTGGATTGAGTACAAACACGAATGATATAGCAGCGTTTCAGGCGAAAATTGCTAGTGATCTTGCTAAACTAGATAAGAATTTAGACCCCTTAGAAATGCATAAGTTAATCAAGAAAGTATACGGTATCTATTTTGATAGGTTGAAAAAACAATCCCTGAAAGTTCAAACCGCATTACCTTATTCAATAACTTATAAATAATTTTTACAATATCATGGAATCAAACGGAACTTTTTATTTTCAGCAAATAGAGGATTTACATACTTCTCTTGAAGCGATATTGTCACTCAAGAAGACCAATGTAGCCGCCCCAACCACCGGGCTTGAAGTAAGTTGGGTAATTGAGCCCACTAAAAACAGTATTTATTGCACTGTTGCGATCCCAGACAGTTATACAACCAAGAGTCTTCTAAAATGTATCAGCGGTTACGATATGGATATGGATTTTGATTTAGGACCTCTGAAGCTTAAATTTATATCTTTTCATCATTGGGCAACAGAGGAACAAATACCTACGAAAGTAACTTCTATCAAAGTAGATACCATTGGAGATATCAAAATTCTAACAAATTTTTCTATTAAAGACCCCTCGTTTTACGTTCAGTTTTGGAATGGTTCTTTGGTTGATTTTTCTATCAATAGTACCATCGAATTAAACACGCAAAAATATGCAGTATTAGCTGATTATGATACATTTAACGGCCTTGACCTTAAGTTTAAGTTGCTCCCTAACACTGATAATCCGCTTACTTTATCAAATTTGATTAAATGTATTGATAGCTCGATAAATACTGATGGGATACCGGAAGTTAAAATAAATGAATGTGAATTTAGTGTCAATCCACGTGTTAAAGATTATGAGTTTGATGTCGACTGTACGATTACATTTCCAAAAGAATTAAGTGCGCTCAGCTCGATAAGTACTTCAGATTTTTTTAAAATCCATAGCTCTGAAGATACCTTGCATTTGGCAGGAGGCACTTTTATTTCTTTAGGAAAAGATTCCAATAATAATGATATTAAGATTGGGCTCTTGATGGAAAAAACCAAATACAAAACTACATTTGATGGAGCAATGTCTGATTTTTCATTTTCATTTATTGGTGAAAATCTCAAATTGTCTATTGATGTGCTAATAGAAAAGATGTTTAGCAATGTCTTCAGTAAAATTAATGGGTATCACGACGAATTTAGCTTCATTACGGATTTAAAGGATTTTTTTAGAGACCTTGGTAACATTACAATTAAAAGTTTTTTTTGTAAAAAAGATACACAACTGGGTAATAGTTTTCAATTAAAATTTGATAGCAATTTTAATTTGTTAAAATTGTTTGAAATAATCAAGGTAACTAATCCTTTAGGAGATATTTCCAATGTTAATATCAAAGAAATTGATTTAACTTATACGGAAAATAGTCAAACTAAAAATAAAGAGTTTTCAATAGATGCGTGGATGAGCCTGAATGATAAAACGCTTATTTTAAAGGCGACAACGTCAACACAAGGTCAAGATAAATTATTGATGGGTAATATTTACAGCCCTGATTTAACGCCTTTTCAAATAACACCTTCAAACTTTCCTTTAGAAATTGACATTATAGATTTATTTTTTGCACAATCTAAAACAAATGGAAATTCAAGCACACTATTTGGAGTAGATGCTAATATCCATGGAGCAGCTGCCCTGAATGAAATACCTGTAGTGGGGAGTTACCTTAAAGACGTAGCATTTAAGGTAGATGCCATGCGCATACTCTATAATTCGGCCGATATTAGTTATGATCAATTGAATATGATAAATGAGGTGCTGAATGGAATGAATGTCAGCCCTATTTCAACGCCTAGTGATGCTCCGAATAATCCAAGTGGATTGGCAATAGGTTTAACAAAAGGTCCCAAATTGCAGGGCAATATAAAAGTAGGAGACCGACTAATACCACTAAACTGCCACCTGCCTGTAAAAAGTGATGGAACGCCAAGCGAAAGTTCCCCTTCTTCTGGGAATCCAACACCCACGCCTTTAGGCAAGAGTTTCGGCCCTTTGACCCTAAATAGCATTCAGTTGGGCCTAAAAAGTGGGAAAGTTGCCTTAACAATTAATGCCGACATTAAGATAGGGCCAATAGGAGCCAATGTTGTAGGATTTGAAGTATTAAGTCCTATTAATAAATTTGATCCGGCCATAAGTTTGAATGGATTTGGAATCAACTACAACAAGCCCCCACTCACCATAGTCGGCGGTTTTGCCAAACAAGGGCTTGAATATTCCGGCACACTCGCCGTGGGCTTCAAAAAATACCAGCTTTCAGCATTTGGCTCGTATGGGGAAGCCGAGCGACCAGAAGGGGACAAATACAAGACCTTTTTCATCTATGGCTTTTTGGCGACGCCCCCCTTGGGACCGCCTTTTTTACAAGCCACGGGCATGGCACTTGGAGTTGGCTACAACCGACAGCTCAAACTACCCGCGCCAGAAACCATAGCAAGCCATGCTTTGGTAAATCCGGCAGTAACAGGCATCACACCTGATTTTGCCACGATTAAAACCGATATCCCCGCCAGCCAAGGCGACTATTGGGTGGCAGTGGGTGTCAGG
>JAIXOO010000128.1 GCA_027486765.1 Saprospiraceae bacterium | reverse complement strand
TAGCGCTCCATGAAGGGAACGATACCCGTGGAACTCAGGGCAGAGTTCATTACCGGACTACCCTTGGGGCGAATGTGGGACAAGTCGTGCCCAACACCACCACGGCGCTTCATGAGTTGTACCTGTTCTTCATCGGTGCGGATGATTCCGCCGTAAGAATCGGCAAAGTTGCCAATTACAAAACAGTTGGAAAGCGAGGATACCTGTAGGTTATTGCCAATGCCGGCCATCGGACTGCCCTGGGGCACGATGTAGGCAAAATCTTTCAACAAATCGTAGGCTGCTTCTTCACTCAGTGGGTTAGGGTACTTGGACTCGATGCGTGCGATTTCACTGGCAATGCGACGGTGCATGTCCTCCGGGGTTCTTTCATAAATATTGCCAAAAGAATCCTTTAAGGCATACTTGTTAACCCATACGTTGGCGGCGAGGTTGTCGCCCTTGAAATATTCCGTGCTTGCCGCAACTGCCTCTTCGAAAGAATAGGTTTGTAGTTGCGCGATTGTCTCTTGGTCTTTGGCTATCATAAAACTTTTGGTTTAATCAGGAGTCCAATTTCCCCCTTTTTTTACACTAAACCAAAACAAAACTGTGGAAAAGACTAACATCTTTTCCACACTCGGATAAAAAATATTTGACTGTTTCAAAAAAAAG
Source organism: Saprospiraceae bacterium (assembly GCA_027486765.1). Taxonomy (GTDB): domain Bacteria; phylum Bacteroidota; class Bacteroidia; order Chitinophagales; family Saprospiraceae; genus Haliscomenobacter. The sequence continues at coordinate 41,323 of JAIXOO010000128.1, read as the reverse complement.
TGTATGTACAGGTAGGAAATGCGAAAGACTTGAATGGGAATGAAACCGGAAACTGATTTTTCGTGTTCCTATCCTTATCGCGATTTACACACCCGAACACAACTACTACAATATGAACTGGAAAGAGCGGATGATCCTGATCCTTTTAGCTGCCTTAAACTTTACCCACATCCTCGATTTTATGATCTTGATGCCATTGGGGAACTACCTGATGCCTTATTTTGATTTGTCTCCCAAGCAATTTTCGATTCTGGTTTCGGCTTACACCATCAGCGCGGCAGTGTCGGGTTTTGGTGCGGCTTTTTTTGTAGACCATTACGACCGCAAAAAAGTATTGCTCTACGCGTATATTGGCTTTTTGGTGGGCACCATTGCTTGTGGCCTCGCCCCTACATTCATGACCTTGTTTATTGCCCGGACTGTTGCTGGTTTGTTTGGTGGTCTGATTGGGGCGCAAGTTTTGTCCATTGTAGCGGATAGTTTTCCTTACGAGCGGCGCGGTGCGGCGATGGGGGCCATCATGTCGGCTTTTGCGCTGGCTTCTACTTTTGGGGTACCTTTTGCCTTGTATTTGGCCAATCTGATTTCCTGGCATGCGCCATTTTTGTTGGTGGGCACTTTGGGGATTGTACTGATTCCATTGTTGATCCGCTACTTGCCAAGTATGACTGGGCACATTCAGCCGGAAGGAGCAATCCCACAGAGCAAATGGAACGTCATCACCAGCGTTTTTGCGGATCGCCGCCAATACACTGCGCTGCTTTTTAGTGGATTGATCATGTTCGGGCATTTTTCCATCATCCCGTTTATCAATCCCTTCATGGAGTTCAATGTTGGTTTTTCCAAAAACATCACACCTTTAATATATCTCGTTGGTGGCGTTTCGGCCTTTTTTGCATCGAACATTTTGGGCAGGCTTTCGGATGTTCATGGCAAGTTGCTCATTTTTATGATTTGTACCTTTTCTGCCTTGCCGATGGTTTTTGTCATCACCAACTTACCTCCAGTACAAGCCTACATTCCGGTATTGACCTTATTTGGCCTCTGGTTTTCGGTAGCGACTGGGCGAGGTGTAACCTCCAGTGCGATGATTACGAGTGTAGTGAACCCGGAGCAAAGGGGGAGTTTCCAAAGTTTCAACAGTAGCGTGCAGCAGTTGGGCAGTGGCCTGGCAGCGTTGGTGGCTGGATTCATTGTGACCAAAGACCCTGACTCTGGTAAATTGGTCCACTATGATTGGGTAGGTTACATGAGCATCGTGACGCTTTTGGTCTGTGTGTATTTGGGGTACACCAATTTCCGCTATTTGGAAAAAGGGAAGTTGGCGGCGGCTAAGTAATTCCGTGTTGCTTGTTCGTGAAACCAAAAAAGCCAAAAACCAGTACTGCAGTTCCCATCAAGATTGCGTAAAAGCGCTGAAACCGGCGTTGAGCCTTCAGTTTTGCTTGCGGCAAATCCCGGAGTTCCCAAAAACTAGGGTTTGCTGCCATGTGTAGTTGGTATTTTTCAATCAACTCCTTGGCAATAGAGGGATATTTAGCACTGAACTCATTGAGTGAAGACAGGCCTGCCACGTACTTTAGGTCAAAATCGAATTCGTCACTACTTTTTCCATGGTAGGCCACAAAATGCTGAATGGGTGCCCCGGTCCATGCCTCATCCACCAAAGGTGCCATCCGCTGAGCAACCCGGTAACTTTTAGGACTCTGTCCTTTTGCCTGCGAAAAGTGTACGCTGTAGCTGCTCAGGGTATATTGGGTTAAAATTCGAGCGCCCTGTAATTGTGCAAACCTGGCTCGGGAAGACTTCGCTGCCTCCAAATCTAAAGATTTCACTTTGGCATTGGCCAAGGTAAAATGGTTCAGTGCAAAAACACCCAGCACAATGGCCGCGATCGACCAGATGACCCATACGCCCAAAACACCCGAATCGTCGATGGAACTGCTCCAGCTGATGCCAATCAGATAGCCAACTATCACGTTGATCCCAAAAACCAGCATCAGGCCAAGCATGATCAGTGCGTTGTGCCAAAATCCGTAGCCGCCTGGCAAAATGGCAAACAAGCCCATGGACAGCAGCATTTGGAAATGCATAGTGCCCAGTGCCCAAAGTAAAATCTTGCCATTATTGAATGTAATCATGTCCTCATCGTGCCTTAAGAATGCTACAAGATAAGTACGAGATCACAATTATCCGTTCGGATAAGCCCCATTCTTGTTATTTTTGGGAAAACAATGAGCGCATGATTTTGGAACAGGTCTATTGGGGCATGATCGGCTGCGGGAACGTAACCGAAAAAAAGAGTGGTCCGGCATTTAGCAAAACGCCTTTTTCTAAACTGGTAGCCGTGATGGCCCGGGACGGTGCTAAAGCCGCCGATTACGCCCAGCGACACCAGGTGCCTCGTTGGTACGACGATGTGGATGCCCTGCTGCAAGACCCAGAAGTGAACGCCATTTACATTGCTACGCCTCCCAATGTGCACGCTGATTACGCCATCCGGGCCATGCGTGCGGGTAAGGCGGTGTACGTCGAAAAACCAATGGCCATGAACAGCGCCGAATGTGCGGCGATGAATCAGGTGAGCCAGGAAACGGGGATGCCGCTTTTTGTAGCCTACTATCGACGTACTTTGCCGAATTTCCTCAAAATCCAGGAACTGGTACAATCTGGCGTCATTGGTGACCTCCGTTTTGTGCACCTACGCATCCACAATCCACCGCAAGTTGAGGAAATCGCTGAAAACCCTCAACCTCGCTGGCGGGTCAATCCCGACATTTCCGGTGGTGGGCATTTTCACGATCTGGCTTCTCATCAAGTGGATTTTTTGGAGTATTTGTTTGGCGATATCCATCAGGTACAGGGAATCGCACGCAACCAGGCTGGACTTTATTCAGCGGACGATATGGTGGTGGCCAATTTTGAATTTGCTTCGGGGGTATTGGGTTCCGGCACCTGGTGCTTTACGGTCAACCCCGAACAGCGCACCGATGAAACCCAAATCATCGGCTCAAAAGGCAAAATCAGTTTTGCTTTTTTCAACGACTCGCCGATTCGGGTAGAAACGGCGGAGGGTTTGGTTGAATACCCAATTCCTTATCCAGAGCATGTCCAACAACCTTTGATTGAAAGCATCGTGCAAGAATTGCGAGGGGAGGGGATTTGCCCGAGTAGTGGTGACAGTGGTGCTAGGGCAAATTGGTGGTTGGACCAAATTGCAGGTTAACAATGGATTAAATCTCTTCATTTTAGTATTATTTCTACTGGTTTTTAATATTTTGCTAAAAACCTAGACACCTATGTCCAGTACCCACCTAAACACCGAATTTGAAGAAATTCAAGGCCAACTCAAATCCTTTATCCTCAGGATTACGGCCAGTCAAAATCGATATGGTTAAGGCCGCCGAAAAAGGAGACAAGGAGCATCTTTTTGACCTCCGCATGCAAATTTTACAAGGCATTGATCCTTTTACTTCAGGTGCTGCCGAATTACAACTGCATCATTTAGAGCACAATCGAAAAGTGATGGAAAGTTTTTTGAAAAAAAATGAAGTTTAGCCTATCGTTTTTATTCGCTGGTTCGTCAGAAACGCAAACAAGCATTAAATCAAAAAACATCCATCATGAGTGCTACAACAGCAAACGGCAAAGCCGCAACAACCAAAACCACTTTCAGCCGCGAAACCGCAGTGAGCATCGCCATTCAGGCTGATGCCTCCATCATCTGGTCTTTGTTGACCAATGCCGGTGATTTCTCGCGTTGGAACTCAACCGTGATTTCCATTAACGGCAATATTGCCTTGGGGGAAACCATTCAACTGGTCTCCACCCTTGACCCCAAAAGAACCTTCAAACTGAAAGTGAAGGAATTTGAGGCAGATAAAAAATTGGTTTGGGGCGATGCGATGGGCAATCGAGTTTACACCCTGAGCAAAAATGACCAGGGCCATACCGTTTTCTCCATGGTGGAAAAAATTGGCGGTCTCATGTTTCCACTCTTCGCCCGTTTTATTCCTCCTTTCGATGCCTCTTTCGAGCAGTTCGCTGCCGACCTGAAAAAGGAAGCAGAAAGCATCATGCAAGCCAATTGATTCAAACCCAAAATCCAGATACCATGAAAGACAAAATTGGAACCAAAGCCAACCCGATGTTGCTCAAAACTCCACCCCTGTCCGGTGAATACACCATGCACGTGGATGAAAAAGACGGCAAAGAAATTCTGGTGTGTACCGTAGGGAAAACCATTTTGCACTACGACATCCGCTGCCTGGAAGACCTGCACGCCATGCTCAAAGCCCACGGCGATTGGATGGAACTCGGATCAGCCGATGAGCAAAAGCCAGCCAAAGAAGGTACCGTAGAAGCCTGGGGGCGCGCCGAAAACAACCCGGTAGGAGGGTGGTATGGCTTGAAAAAAGGCTATCGGGGCCGTTTTGGCATGTACGTTCCGCCATTAATGGAGGCTTTAGGGCTGGCTGAAGTGACGCATGATGCGAAGGGGAATAAGATGCGGGCGATTTAATGCTTTTGCCTATCTTTAGTCATGAACAACAACAAACACTACCGCAAATGGATGATCCAGGCACCGCTGGGCCTGGTCATCCTTGGATTTGGGGTCTGCCTCGTGGCGGAATCGGCCATGCTCAAAGCCTCTGGAGCATCATGGATGGAATGGGTGCCTGCGGGTACCATCGCCCTTTGTGTTTTTAATTCCGGGCTTTGTGTTTTTGGAAACTCCATTTTGGAAAGGGTTCGGTACGAGCGAGAGCTTGAAGGTGAGAAACTTAAATAAAAAATCTAGCATCAATCGAATTAAACTACGAGGGCAAAGCCCAGTCCAAGTGCCATTGTTCATTCCCAAAATAACATGGCATGAAGACCCTGAAATTTACCCTACTCTCTGTATTGACCTGGCTGAATTGCGCCGCCCTTTTTGGCCAAAAAGATTCCATTTTTGACCAGGGCGAGTACCGCAATTACATCTTACATCTGCCCAAAAATTACAAACCGAGTACCCGCTACCCACTGATTTTAAATTTGCACGGCCTCAATTCCAATGCGGCCCAACAACAAAGCTATTCCCAGTTTGATAAGATAGCTGACACTGCAAATTTTATCGTGGTCTATCCCAACGCCATTGGCGGCTCTTGGAGCTTCACCGGAGACAAGGATGTTAACTTTTTAAGCCATCTGGTTGATTCCCTGAAAAAAGACTTTTCCATCAACAATAGCTTATTTGCTACGGGCATGTCGATGGGCGGTTTCATGTCGTACCGATTGGCTTGTGCCATCCCACTCAAGGCGATTGGTGTTGTTTCGGGCAACATGGGCACCAACTTGCAAAACAATTGCCCCCTGCCCAATGGATTGCCTGTGATCCATTTTCATGGCACCACCGATCCACTGGTCAACTACAACGGTACTATCGGTATCCCTCCCGTAGAAACAACCATCAAATGGTGGGTAGATCGAAACAAATGCACCAAGACTCCCATCATTACTCCCATCCCCAATACCAATGCCAATGACGGATCCACGGCGGAGCAATATGTCTACGGAAAGGGCACCAACCAGAGTGAAGTCATTTTTTACAAAATCACCAATGGAGGCCATACCTGGCCAGGCGCGCCAACCAATTTGCCGTTCGGCAATACCAACCAAGACCTCAATGCAAGTCAGTTGATCTGGGCTTTTTTCAAACGGTATTCCAGCAGTAACGTTGCGACCGCAGTTGTAGACCCGAAAAAGAGTGAACGCATCCTGGTGTTTCCCAATCCGGCTCAGGAACAAATCAATGTACAGTTTTTAGCATCTAATTTCGCTACAACTGCCCAACTCTTGATGTACAATAGTTATGGCCAAATGGTGTTCAAACAAGAAATTGAAAACCCAAATACGCCAATCTCCATAAGGGTGTCAGCCTTCCCAAAAGGAGTGTATTTTCTTTGTGTCAAAACCGAACAACACCAATTGTACCATCAAAAAATAGTGGTAGGTTTGAAATAGTACCTGGTTTTTGGGCTGGAGTGAAAACAGGTATATTATCTTTAGGCCACTACAAAGTTGCCTTAAAACCCAATTATGAAAAAACGCGAAAAACTGGCCATCATCCGCCAATACTACCACGACGCCATCACGACCATTGATGGGGTCAATCGTTTGATCGATTTTGTGGAGGAAAAATTAGACCTGGAGCCGGGGCAAGTCATGTTGGCCGATAGCATTTGTAGCGACGATGTCAACAGCATCCAGTACCCTGCCCGCGCCTATGAGTTTTTAGGCCCGTTTAAAATGGGTGGTCTGGATGGCTTTCCCTTTACTGGCCTTACCGGAATGGGCGCTTTTGCCAGCCATGTACCCGACGATGGGGCAGTGTTTGTGTACTACGGCCCACACGTTGGGGTATCCAAAAATGGAGCCTTTGGGGAAATCCATCGCATGGGACAAAGCAAAAATTCGGGCTGTTGCGGTGCGGCCAAAGGTGCGCTCAACAAACTCGTCAATGGCCAGATCACTGCTGGGAATGTGACGGACATGGACTACCAGATGAATACGATTGAGCAGATTTTGTGGAAGGAAAAAGAGCGGGTTTTGAGTGCTGCGATCCCGCTAAAGGAGGCTACCGAGGTCATTTGTGAGGCCATCGACCGTCGGATTGAAGAATTGGTAGCGGCAACCCATTACAATTGCCGCTACGTTATTTTGATGGGCGCTGTTCTGATCAACAGTGACTCCGATATGGGCTCGTTCAACTGTGCCCGCAAGTTCGATGTCATCAATCTAAAAACGAATGAACGCCAGAGTTTACTCCATCTATTGAAACCAAACCCGATCAATTAAAAGGATTGGCGTAGCGGGCATCTTTGGTGATCGACTCGTCCGTCAAGGTCTTGAGGAAAGCTACCAATGCTTTCTTTTCAATCGCATTCAGGTTCATTTTCAACGGCTTGCCATCTTTGTCAATGAATTTGGGGTCGAGCTCAGGATGAGCCTGAATGCCACTGTTGTAGTGATCAACCACTTGATCCAAGTTGGCAAAACGACCGTCGTGCATGTAAGGACCGGTCAGGCCCACATTGCGCAAGCTCGGAATGCGGAAACTGCCATTTTTCTTGCCTTTGTCTTTGGCCGAAAGCTCCAAACCAATCACGGCAGTCCCACCAATTTCAGGAGAACCGTAAGGATCGTTGGAATGGGGATTATCGGGCGCAGAAAAATTGCTACCTGCGTGGCATTCTGAACACTTGGCTTTGGAACCAAAGAACAGGGCGCGGCCCATTTTTTCCAGTTCGGTAAAATTGCTGAAATTACTGGCCACCCCTTGGTCGAATTTGGAGTTGCTGGAAATGATGGAACAAACAAACTGCGCCATCGCATCCGCAATTTTTGTGCTGTTGATTGTCGATTTGCCGTAAGCTTTGGCAAAAAGTTCGGGATAGAAGTTGGTTGCCGCTAATTTTTTCTCCAATACCTCCATCGATTCCATGCCCATTTCGATGTGGTTGCGCACGGGCTCCAGGGCCAGTTGCGTCACGGAATGTACTCGGGAATCCCAAAAGAGGTTGTGGTTCAAACCTGAATTGATGATGGCCATCGAGTTGCGCGGGGTGATTTTGCCCCCAAAACCCTTGCTGAATTGGGCATTATCGGCAAACGCCAACTCCTGCTTGTGGCAGGAAGCGCAAGAGATTGAATTGTTGATGGACAAACGGGTATCGTAAAACAACACTCGACCCAGGGTGGCACCGTGGTTACTGACCACCGGATTGGCTGGCCCCAGGGTGATATTGGTATTGTTGATAAAATTAGGATCGATTAAATTGGGGCTGTTCATCAGTCCTGGATTGGGTTTTACGCCGGGTTGCCCAAAAATGTTGTTGCTGAAGCTCAAGAAGGTATTCTTCATGTGCTCGGGCAGTTGCAATGAAGCGTAATCCATCGCCTGCTCAGGCAAATTTGGCTCACCCAGGGAATCCTCAAATTCCATTTCTTCGTAACACGCCGTCAGGCCGATAATCAGGCCAATCGTGAGTAAAGAGAGTAGCGTAATTTTCTTCATAAGACAGGTGGTTATTGAGCTATAAAAGAATTATTCATTTGAAATGACCCGGCGTTCTTTTTTGGGCGACCAAAAATTAAGATTGAGTGCTACGGGTGGAATGAACTCAATTTTGGGTCCAAGACCCGCAGTTCCAATTACCAGGGCAGTTTCCAGCGATAGACTCACTTTAGGAGAAACGAAAAAATCGACTCCCCAATGTGGTCCAATGCCTAAAAAAACATCGTTGTTGGGTTTAGAACCCGGGGTATTAAAATCTCCGGAACTGAAAAAGCCATTAAAACCTCGGGTATACCCCCAACGTGGGCTGATCCTTCGGTAACTTTCAAACCCCAATCGAAAGTTGAAAAATGCCTGAACTGGATTTATGTCATCAACATCAGAAAGATCAACACCCAGACTTATTTTAAAGCCTTTCAATTTGTCATTTTTTTGCACATAACTCCGCCAATTCACATAATAAGGCCCAACTACCCTTGGATCAGAACGGTTAAATGGAATCAGCTGCACCAAAAGTGGGGTAGTATTGAATCCCATAACTTTATACCCTCCAGGTGGCAAAAAACGATCTTGCTCGTTTTGAGCGCGCAACACGTTTGCCATCAATAGGCCGATGAACAGGCTTGCAGTAAGTATCGTCAGGTAGCGCATGGTCAGAAGCGGAAAAACACGTACAAGGAATTCGGTATCGAAGGCAGGATTTCAAACTGCCGGATCTTCTGCTCGGTCGGGGGGACTCCCGGATCGGTCTGATCCTTTTCTTTCCCCGAATTCGCCATTCCATACAAACTACTTTCGGTACTCAGCATTACTTTGGGCGTCAGGTGAAACATCAAACCCATCAAAGGGCCTCCACCAAAACCAGTGCTGTTGCTGCCCAATTCAATCGTTCCGCCATTGGTAGTGAAATCAACATCTTCCTGTTGATAGCGCATAATGGCATCAAGTCCGTAATAAAAGCTGAATTTTTTAGTCAAAGTTCGCCGCCATTCCAGCCCCGCGCGCAGGTGAAAGTCTCGCTCATAGATCAGGCGTTGGCCTGTATTGGATTCTTCTTCCCGATTGCGAAAACGGGCGTTGAAACCCGCGCGAAAAGTACTGCGAGCGCTAGGAATTTTGATGCTGAATAAGTAAGGATCAGTAGGCAAACCCTGGCCGCCGGAATTAAAAAAACCGGAGAGGGTTTGGGTAATGTTCATGCCCAGTTCCAACCTTGGCCAATACAACAGGGTATCCTGAGCAGAGAGCTTTCCCCATACCATCGTCAACATCAGCAGTAAAAACACCTGTCGCAACATCCTGTGTAGTTGTAGTCTTGGTAAAAATACCACAGATTGGCAGAAATCCAAGAATTTTAACAGTGTAAAGTGGGAATAGGAAGTTACTTTAACACAAGACGAGGATCAGCGGAAAAGCGTTGGCGTTTTTTCAACGTTTGTATTGACGAATGTAGTCTGGTACAGGAATCCCTGATTGTGCCTCGTCTTGTTGTGGGGTACCCACACTGATGGGTAAAGGCAACAATCCAGCCCAAACTGGTGCTTCCATGTCTTTAGGATCATCCCCAACGCCTTGGTCGCGTACTTTGGCGGATACTTCCTCCATCTCAACGGCAATGAACATCGTTTTTTTGAATTCACTCTCCGAAGGTTGTCGGGCATCATTCCAACGCCCCGGAATGACGTGTTCGGTGAAACGTTCGGCAGCCATCCATCTTTCCGCTGGATCATCCACCAAACGAGTGGTGCCAAAAGCGACCACCGAGCGATAATTGAGCGAATGGTGAAAAACCGAACGCGCCAATACCAATGCATCAATCAAGGTCACCGCAATACAGACCGGAATCCCTTTGGCCATTTGCATGAAAAAATGACTACCTACGGAGCCGTGCAGATAAAGGGTGTTGTCAACTCGGCAATAAGAGGTTGGTATGATGAACGGCTGTCCATCCAATACATAAGATACGTGGCAAACCAGCGACTCATCCAGGATCGTATGAATGGTTCCTTCGTCGTTGCGCATCCGCTTGGCTAAACGACTGGGTTCAATGCGGGAAATCTTCGGCTTCATGTGTTTATTTTTTACAAATTTACCGAGAATAAGGACTAGTGAAAACAGCCAGTTTTTAGAAAAAAGATAGACCAGTTAGGATGTTCCCTGGCTCAATGTTGTTAAAAAACTTGAATCGGTTGAAAAAGGGAGCAGAACTCCATTTCAGCGAAAATCCTTGTCCATTGGTCGATACTAAGCGCGTGGTATGGCATAAGTAATCTACTTTTGTCGAAAAGCAAGGGAAAATTTCATGAACGTGTTTTAAGATTGAGAAGACTATGCAGATTTGGCTATTTATTCCCGCATTCCTTCAACTCACCTGGGCAGAGCAATTGCTTTGGGTAGCTGCGGTAGTATTTACCATCTTGCTGAGTATTTTTTTGATCATGGAGTTTTTCAACGATGAACAGGATCACGGCGATACCAGCCCTAAAATCACCGGTGCCCGCTTCATCCTGACTTTCTTTACCTTTTGGGCTTGGACGAGTTTGTTGGCCCACATTTGGGAGCCTGGCTTGTTGATCTCAGTATTGGATGGGCTGCCTTTTGGTATTCTTGCGGGGCTCTTTCCTTACCTGATTCTGCGCTTGCGCAAGCCTGTAAAAAAGATCGTTCCCTCCAATCGACCTGAATTCAATTACCAGGAAGCTCTTACGAGTACTGGCGAGGTCTTGCAATACATTCCACCACATCAGGAAGGCCTGGGACGCGTACACCTCAATTTGCGCAAAGCCCCTTATGCCCTCGATGCCATTTCCATTGGAGTCGAAATTCGCCCGGGCGACTCGGTGCGGGTAGTCGATATTGTTGACGACCACATCCTGGTTGTAGAGCCTTTACAACACATTGGTCCGCAGGCACCATTCTAATTATCACCTATTTTATATCTTTGGCATTATTCCAGATCAAAATCATTGCAACATGACCTTGAATGACCTACTCACGTACCTGAGCAATCATCCCGAATCAGTAGTATTGTACTTTGCTATTTTGCCTGTGGCGGCTTTGCTTTTGGCCTGGATAGCTGGAGTGGAAGGCCGCGATGCTCCCTGGAAATTCCTCTATTCTGCCATCATTTATTTGAGTGCAGTGCCGGGGATTTTTGCCTTATCCCTCAATGTGTATATATTTTTGTTCGAACGCAGTAGTATTTTAAACATGGACATCTACACCCAGGTTTTGCCCATCGTTTCCATGATTTTGACCTTGAGTATTGTGCGCCGCAACGTAGATTTGAATTATATCCCCGGCTTTGACAAATTGTCGGGCTTGCTCATGCTGATTGCAGCTACCATAGGCTTGATGTGGCTGGTAGATCGCACTCGGATCTTTGCCATTATCAGCATGCCCTTTTCAGTGGTGGTATTGATTTTTGCTGGATTGCTGCTGGCGCTGAGTTTTGGTTACCGCCAGTTCTTTGGAAGAGGGTATTCAAAAACTAGAAATTAAAATCGCTGTCGTCTTCTTTGCTCTCTTCCTTGCGCAGGCGCTCGGGGCTCACCCGGAATGTGTACTCCCGATCTACAGTGTAGCCAAAAGTAGCGTGGGGTAGCAGGCGCATGAGGAATTTGCTAACCAGTTTTAATTTACTAGCTTGCATGCCGACCGTATAATCACTCCCATCAGCTAGCTTGAAGTGCAAGGTACCCTTTCGGAACAGGTGAATACCAAAGGGTGCTCGTTCGGTAATGACGGAATATACCCACACAATATGTTGGGGCTGATAGCGGAGGTAATTGAGCAAAAGGTGGTTATCGATGCGTAGGTTAGTGGTGGTATCTACGACCAATTTGCCGCCAACCATACTTAGACCCAGACCAATAATTGAAAAAACAATGCTGATTTTGAAGGTCAACACACACAATCCAGAACCAAAAGCCAGCAAGACCAAACTCATGGCGAACTGCAATCGCAGCTCCCTAAGGATGGCATTGCGCAGGTTGCGCATGGCAGGGTGACGGTATAAATTTTCTCGGTTCAAGCTGATGAAATTAAAAATAAACAACAAATTGTTGCTAGAAAAAGTTTTTTTGCTGTATATTTAACGCAAAAATACCACTCTTTTCGTTCTTTTGAACTGATTTGCAGTAGTTTTTAATATTTTTTTAACATCGGAGCACATGGCAGAACAGCAAGTGAGTTACAACGAGGATAACATTCGTTCTTTAGACTGGAAAGAACACATCCGGTTACGTCCGGGGATGTACATTGGCAAGCTGGGTGACGGGGCTTCTTCGGATGATGGCATCTACATTTTGCTCAAAGAAGTGTTGGACAACTGTATCGACGAATACGTAATGGGACACGGTAAGGAGATCCACATCAAAATAGAGGAAAACTCCGCCGAAATCCGCGACTATGGCCGCGGCATTCCCTTGGGTAAAGTCATCGACTGCGTGTCCAAAATCAATACAGGCGGTAAATACGACTCCAAAGCATTCAAAAAATCGGTGGGTCTGAACGGGGTAGGTACTAAGGCTGTCAACGCCCTTTCGGATTATTTTCTGGTCAAAGCCGTACGCGAAGGGCAGATGAAAGTCGCCGAGTTCCAACAAGGCGAACTGCTCAAAGAACACCCAGTTACAAAAACCAACGAAGCCAACGGTACCCTGGTTTCGTTCAAACCCGACAATGGCATTTTCCGCAATTATCGTTTTCACCGGGATCACCTTGAAAACCAGCTGTGGAATTACGCTTACCTCAATTCAGGGTTAAAACTCAACTACAACGGGCAGATCATCGTCTCCAAAAATGGCCTCTATGACCTTCTGGAGCGCAAAAGTAAAAACGAAGACCTGCGTTACCCGCTGATCCACCTCAAAGGCGAAGACATGGAAGTGGCCATGAGCCACGGCAATCACTATGGCGAGCAGTACTATTCCTTTGTCAATGGTCAGAATACAACCCAAGGTGGCAGCCACCTCAACGCCTTCAAGGAAGCGGTGGTGGAAACCGTGAAGAAATTTTACAATGCCAACTACGATCGCACCGATATTTTGGGGTCCATCGTAGCAGCAGTGAGCGTGCGGATTGAAGAACCCGTGTTTGAATCCCAAACCAAAACCAAACTGGGCTCGGTCAATACGGCTCCAGAGGGAGGACAAAGCATCCGCACCTTCGTAGGTAATTTCATCAAAGAACACCTCGACAATCACCTGCGCAAACACCCCGAAATAGCGGACGCCCTGAAAAAACGCATCCTACAATCGGAACGGGAGCGTAAGGAGATCGCCGACATTAAAAAACTGGCCAACCAACGCGCCAAAAAGGCCAACCTGCACAACAAAAAGCTGCGTGACTGCCGCCTGCACTTCAGCGATTCCACCAAAAAAGTTGCGGAAGACATGCGCTTGGCCACTACCTTGTTCATCACCGAGGGGGACTCGGCCAGTGGCTCCATCACCAAAGCGCGGGATGTTCAAACGCAGGCAGTATTTAGTTTGCGGGGTAAACCGCTTAACTGCTATGGTTTGACCAAAAAAACGGTCTACGAAAACGAAGAATTTAACCTCCTTCAGCACGCGCTGAGTATTGAAGATGGCATGGACGATCTGCGTTACAACCGCGTAGTCATCGCTACCGATGCTGACGTGGACGGGATGCACATCCGCCTGTTGATGTTGACTTTCTTCCTCCAGTTTTTTCCTGAACTGGTGCGGGGCAACCACTTGTATATTCTGGAGACGCCTCTTTTCCGGGTACGTGATAAGCAGCAGCGCTTTTACTGCTATTCTGAGTCGGAAAAGCAAGCTGCCATCAAAAAACTGCGGGGCAAACCGGAGATCACCCGCTTTAAGGGTTTGGGTGAAATTTCCCCAGACGAGTTTTCTGCTTTCATAGGAACTGACATTCGCCTCGAACCAGTCATCATCACCGAGAGTACCGACATTGATGATGTACTGTCCTACTACATGGGCAAAAACACGCCGGAGCGCCAGGATTTTATCATTGGCAACCTGCGGGTGGAGTTGAATGAGATTGAGACAGAGGCGGTGGATGCTCCGGCGCTGGAAACGGCGGATGTGGAGGATTAACATTGGATCAATCCTAGTCCTACACCATCGAGCATTGTTAACGCATAGTTTTCTAAGGTGTTCTAAGGTGCCTGAGGTGGTTCAAAAATGAGCCTAACATTGTTCCGAAAATTTCAGATGTCTTTAATTTGAACCACCTCAGGCACCTTAGAACACCTTAGAAAGCTATATGCCTGTGGGCTCACAAATGCCCTTGGCTAAATCGAAATCCTTTGGTATGGCCAAGATTTTATACTACCTGCCCGAAATAACTTATTTCATCACCGCTTGGCTACTATTGGACTTACTAGGCAGTGGCCTCTTCCGTTTGTTGGTACGCCCCCGCGCCAAACGGAACTGGGATGAGGCACAATCCTCCATTGAAGCTTCGACCATTCAAGACGATCAATCCCCTCAATCCTGGCTGAACTACCTCACCCAAAGCAACCCAACCCGCACAGAGCCCAGCACCCGAGTGCGCCTGCGCATGAAAGGAATTGTGCGAAGCAACCCCAAAAGCAAATGGCACCCCTCTGAAATCAAGGCTTTTTTTACGCTTCAGCCCTTGACCATGGTTTGGTATGCCGACATCACCCGAGCCTTTATGGTGTCGGTCAAAGCTACCGAGCAATACAGCCAGTCCCAGGGCTTCAGTACCCGTTGGTTGTTGTCTACATTCCCTTATCGGTGGAAAAAAGCGGCGCTGCCCTTGGCCTTGGCTCAGCGCAATGCGTTTTACAGTCTCGCCGCCGCCGTTTGGCAACCCAATTGGTGGTTGTTTTACCAACTCAATTGGAATGAAGCAATGGTAGATGGCCTGGCCTTTACTTGCACCATGGATGGTCAGCCCTTTTTTTTAAAAGCCAAAACCAATGATCAACAAGAATTGGAAGAACTGAGTTTGTGGAGTGAAAACTGGCAGGAATGGCAAACTGCCCTCCGCTGGAGCGACTATCGGGTTTTTCAGGAACAAAAAATGCCTTTTCAAGTAGAAGTTTTGCGGAGAGACAAAGCTGGAGAGGTGTTTGTTCAGGCCGATTTGCAGGTGACGGATGTGGTGCAAAAGGGGAAATACGCCTGGTGGTAGGTTATTGGAATAAATCGGCCAGTTTGACCTCAAAACCGGGCAAAACACTGCCCCCATTCAAAATCTGATCAAAAGGTACTTCAACTTCCTGTCCATCTGCACGATAAACCGTGGTTATTTGCAAGATGGGATCAATGAGCCAGGCGAGTTGGCAGCCACATTCCATAAATTCGATGATTTTTTCCTGGATGGGTTTTATCGTATCGCTTTTAGAGCGAATTTCAGCGATGAAATCCGGTACTATTGGGGCAAACCCATCTTGTTCATCAAGCGTAAGGGCGTTCCATTTTTCATGGGGTATCCAGGCGGCATCGGGGCCGTAGGTGGCACCATTGGGTAGTTTGAAGCCAGTGGAAGAGTCGAAGGTTTTCCCAAGTTTGTTTTTTCTGTTCCAGATACCTAATTCAGTAGTGAATTCGGAATTCCAGCCTCCCGTTTTTGTTCCCGTTGGTGACATAATGATGATTTCTCCAGCTGAATTGCGTTCAATTTTTAATTCCCGATTGAGCTGGCAAAATTCAAAAAACGCCGCATCACTCATCCCTTTTTCTGGAAAGGCAAGTGCGATGAATCCTTCAAACTTGCTGGCCGTAGCAGTCATAACATTTAATTTTGTACAAAAATAGGCATTTCAACTTACTTAATCAAGCTAAGCATTTGAGGCAAAAAATAGCCCTTACAAATGAAGGTGTCCAACTTTTGCGGTATTTTACCTCCGATCACCTTTCAAATGGACATAATCATGCTGCGAATCCTCCCTTTACTTTTTCTCTTATCCTGTTGTACGGGTACAAGGCTAATGGCACAATCGCTCCAAACCCTCAAAACCGAAATCTTGATTGCAGGAGGAGGTGCCTCTGGTACTGCCGCAGCGCTCCAAGCTGCACGGATGGGCCGCAAAGTCATCTTGGTAGAAGAGACACCCTGGCTGGGCGGAATGCTGACCGCTTCAGGGGTAAGCGCCATTGATGGCAATCACAAAATGCCATCGGGCATCTGGGGGGAATTCCGGACCAAATTGGAACAACATTACGGCGGCCCCAAAGCCCTGGCCACGGGTTGGGTAAGTGAAACCCAATACGAACCCGCTGTAGGCAATCAAATTTTTAAGCAATTGCTTGACCCATACCCCAAATTAAGCCGCATGCATGGCTATTTTCCAACCCAGGTACTGAAATCGGGCAATACCGTACGTGGGGTTGTTTTTGAAAACGCAGCAGGGAAAAAGCTGGAGATCCGCGCCAAAATCACCATTGATGCCACCGAATTGGGCGATGTGCTGGCCATGGCGGGCTGCGAACACTACATTGGTCAAGACCCGCGCAGTTTGACTGGCGAAGAACTTGCCCCTCTGGAGCGCCAGGCCAACAACATTCAAGACCTCACCTACGTAGCCATTTTGAAGGATTACGGGATTGGGAAGGCGCCGTTGTTGGCAAAACCAGCAGACTACGACCTCAACGATTTTGAATGTACCTGCAAAGAGGTTTGTCCCGACCCCGCCAATGCCCGCCATGCTTGTGCCGCCTTGATCACTTATGGCAAACTACCCAACAACAAGTACATGATCAACTGGCCCCTCAAAGGCAATGATACCTATCTGAACTTGATTGGGCTAAACCCATCCGAACGACAAAAAGCACTCCAAAAAGCCAAAACCAAAACCCTGGCGTATGTCTGGTTCTTGCAAAACAGAGCTGGTTTTACCCATTTGGGTTTGTACAATGAGTTTGGCACAGTAGACAGCCTGCCCTTCATCCCCTACCACCGCGAAGCCCGGCGGGTCAAAGGACTACAGTTTTTTACCATGAATGACTTATTGGATCCTTATGCTCCCGGGGGCAAGGCTTTTTACAAAATCGGCATCGCCGTGGGCAATTACCCCATTGATCACCATCACGAGGAAAACCCGGCAGTGAGCAACGAAAAGAATTACTACCAAATCCCACCTTTCACCGTGCCATATGCCTGCTTGATCCCCGAGAAAATGGATGGATTGATCGTGGCTGAAAAAAGCATCAGCGTGTCACACATGGTCAATGGTTGTACTCGCCTACAACCCGTAGTGCTGGGCATCGGGCAAGCGGCTGGTGCGGCGGCAGCTATGGTGGTGAAAAAAGGCATTGAAGCCCGGGAGCTAAAGGTACCTGCCCTGCAGGAAACATTGCTCGCTGCGGGTGCCTATGTGTTCCCCTTGACCGATGTAATGCCCCAAGACCCTGATTTTCGCGCCATCCAAAGGGCTTGTGTGCGCGGCTGGATCAAGGCTGAACCGAAAGCAGTCGATTGGGCCAATGAGATGTTTTTTTACCCGGATAAACTCATCTCTCAGCCAGATTTGCAACTATTGTTGGATCAGCTTCGTCCTGGTCTGAGTGGAGTCGAACATGCTGTTTTAAGTACAACAGTCGTAGCGAAATACCTAGAGGAACTTGGATTTAAGGTGAAAAAATCAGGGCTGGAAAAGGAGGGTGTTACGAGAAGGCAGTTGGCGGTTTGGTTGGATCGGGAATTGTGAAGGAGGTAGTGGGTTTTGGAAAATTTGAGCGTAGACACATTGAAATTTTATCCCTTGAATTAAGAAGAATCCAGGATGCAGGTGGTGTTTCTGGCACTTAACCCATCACATTCCAATTAATTCTGAAATACACCCAAACCATTGCGTTACCTATTCGTACTCCTTTTTTTCTTCGGATTGCAGCCCATCTCCTCTGCTCAGGCGGCTTGGGATGAGCAACATTTCCGTGCCATGACCCCAGCGGAGCGTTACCGTTTTGTCCACGGTTATCCTTTTTGGAAAATGACCAGTGGTGCACAACTGTCAAAGTTGCTGGGCCACATGTTGGACATCGCTGAAGCCCAAAAAGACCACCATAGCGTATTGGCCGTAAAATACTACCTGGGGCAAATTGCCGGGAATGAGGGATTCAGCATGCCCGGAGGAAGAAGCGTTCGGGAACTTCATCAGGAAATAGAAACCGAGGCAAAAAAAAGGGGCTTTGTGGTAGAAGAAGTCGTCGCCCATCATTATTTGTCCAATGACCTTAGCCCTGCCAACAAACTAAGCTATGAAGAGCGCTACGTGGAGATTCAAAAAACCTTCGAACGAATGCGGGCCATTGGTTTTGAAAAATTCAGGGATTACGGGGTAGATGCCATTTTGTTCAACCTCAATCATTTCATGTGGGAATTGGGGGATTTTGAGCAAGCCTTTCAATACCTCTCGGTTGAAGAGCGCTTTATCCAGCCAACTGTCGAGGGTGGGCACCATTATACCCAGGCCTTGAGCTACTTGCAAACTTACTGGAAGCGAAAAAAAGACTTTAAAAAGTCCATCCAGTACGCCGAAAAAATCCTTCATTTTCACCAAAAATTCAAACCAGACAACCCGGGTACTCAGTGGTGGAATCGCTTTTGGGAAGGCTTCGCGGCTATTGAAATCGCCGATTTGCTCACCGAGCAGGGCAATTTTGCCCAAAGTGAACACTTTGCAAATCTGGGCTACACCCTGAGCAAAGTACAAGAAGCAACGAATGCAGTAGCGCCCTATCAGGCCGAGTATGATGCCTTGCAGGTGTTGATCTCGGTCAAACTGAAGCTGGGCAAATTGGATGAAGTAGAAACGCTGTTGAATCGTGCCACTTTTATCAAAGAAAAACTAGAACCACTAGGTCAATTGGAGTATTTCAAACCCCTTCGGCTTTACCAGCACTGCTCAAACTATCATGAAATGCGTGGCCAGGCAGTTGAGGCTTTACGCTACAATCACCTTGCACAAACTTTACAGGATAGCCTCGATCGAAAGAATGACGCCCGAAAACTGGCCCAAATCCAGCTGCGCTTCGAGGCCGAGAAACATGCTGAACAATTACATTTGTTAGAAAAAGAAAAGCAATTGCAGCAAAAACTCGGCCTCTCTGCATTCGCCATCCTGCTGATTTTAATAGGCTGGCGCTATCAGTATTTTCGAGCCCAACGCCGCCAAAAGGAAATTGAATTGAGTGCCGCCAAAATCAACTTGGAAGCACTAACTCAAGGTTTTCGGGAAAAGTCGGAGCTGGTAGAAAACCTCCGCCTCGAGAACGAAAAATTGGCCCAGCAAGGCAAACACAGTGAGTATCTGGAACAATTGACTACGGCTACCATCCTCACTGAAGCGGATTGGACAAAATTTAGGGGCCTATTTGAAAAAGTACAACCCGGCTTTATCGCCATGCAAAAGGAACAATTTCCCGACCTCACTCACGCCGAAACCCGCCTGCTGGTGCTCGAAAAGCTGGGCTTGAGCACCGCCGATATGGCCAACATGCTGGGGGTCAACAAAAATACCATCCATCAAACCAGGTTGCGCTTGCGGCGGAAAATGGAGGTAGAATCGCCATAAATTTGCCATTTAATACCTATCAATTTTCTGATTTTGTAATGGCCTAATTGTTAGACGAATAATCCAAGTCGAGGAAGTTGTCATCTTTTTGTCAAGCCCTTCTTTTTAATCCCCGTTGGATGATTCCGCTTCTTTGTGCGATCCACTCCTCTAAATGGGTAGCACATGAAAAAATCGACAATCCTGACTGCTTTATTTATCCTCTTCCTTTTTCAAGCCCAAGCGCAGTACAACGCCCTAAGTTTTGATGGCTCAAATGACTTTATCAACTGTGGAAACCCTGCGGCGTTTCAGTCCAATTCCATCACCATCGAAGCCTGGATCAAAGCCAATCCAGCCTCCGGCTATCGTGCCATTGTTACCAAGCAGTGGGCTTATGGACTTTACCTGAAAGACAACATCCTCATTTCCCATTTGTACAATGTTGGGGATTTGAGTACGGGAGTCAATGTGGCTGATGGAATCTGGCACCACGTAGCGCTCACTTTATCCGCAGGAACCGCAACTGTATACCTGGACGGCGTCGCCAAAGCCTCCTACTCGGGCTATTCCATCGTCAATCAAAATTCAAATGTTTTAATCGGGGAGGGTGGCCCAGGTGCTGGTCAATATTTCAATGGCGCCATCGACGAGGTTCGCATTTGGAATGTAGCCCGTACCCAAGCCCAAATCCTGGCCTCCATGAACTCCGCAATATCATCTGGAACTGGCCTGGTCGCAACTTATCATTTCAATCAAGGTACCGCCAATGGCAGCAACTCCGGGGTTACGACCTTGACAGATGCCAGCGGGAATAACAACAATGGAACACTGACTAATTTTGGTTTGAGTGGTACCAGTTCCAATTGGGTGAATGGCCCGAGTGTATTGCCCGTGGAGTTGAGTTCTTTTCAGGCCAGAGCCCAAGAAAAATCCGTGCAATTGGAATGGCGTACCTCCAGTGAGACCAACAATCAGGGCTTCGAAGTGCTCCATAGCAGCGATGCGCTCCAGTGGCAGGCGCTCGGTTTTGTAGAGGGTTACGGCACTACTGCTGAAGGGCGTGCCTACAGCTTCCAACACCTCAATCCAGGAAGTACCGGAAACTATTACCGCCTCCGTCAGGTGGATTTTGATGGAAGTTTTGAGTTTTCTAAAGTAGTGTTTGTTGTACTGGAAGGAGTGGGAATCCGGCTACAGATTTTCCCAACCTTTACGCGTGGAATGGTAAAAATTGAAAATTACGGAGAAGTGCTCCCTGAAGTTTCTGTTTTCAATACCAATGGGCAATTGCTGATGACGGCTAAAAGGTGCAATCAAGTGGATTTGTCGGCCTTGCGGGCTGGGATGTATCTTGTGCAGGTGAAATCGAAGACAGGCATCGTGACGCAGCGAGTACTGAAGCACTAATGCATAGCACGAAATAAAGCATTAGGAACTTTTCAAAAGGCTGCACCTTTTGAAAAATCTTACCAACATTTTACCTCACGCCTAACAGATGGGCACGGTTTTTCGCCAGGTCGAGATTTTGACCCCAGACTCAGGCGACCAACCCTGGAACCCTGGAACATGGAACCATGGAACCCTCTGTTTCTACTCATACGACACAATCGTCGTGATGTAACTCCCCGGGTACCCCAATCTTTCCAGCTCTGCTTTCAGGCGCTCTGCCTCGGCTCGGCTCTTAAAAGTTTTTTTCGACTCCACAATCCACACCTGCTCACAGGGTTGATAACGGGCGGCCAGGCTATTGTGAAAATGATAATTCCGGGGGTCGGTATCTTTTAGTACAGCTACTTGTACGCGGTATTCCAGTCCGGTTGTGGTATTAAACACGGGTAAGGCTTTGGGTTTGGGCTTGGCATCGTACGCACTAGGTAAGTTATCGCAATATACCGGTTTCGTTTTTACCGGACTTTGTGCAAAACCTTTTAAGCCAAAAACAAAAATACATAGGCTTGGGAGCAGGAATTTTTCAAACATGGATCACACTTTAGATCGTGAAATGATTATGATTAAACAGTTGCTTTTTTCTTGCATGTAAAATAAAAGAACTCGCGTCGCTTTTGACGCAAAAACGCCAAAAAGTATCTACATTTCCAACTCAAAGCCATTTTTCACACAAACTACTTTGTTTTCAAAATTTTGTAGTCATGCTCAAAAAATTACCATACCTATGCCTGCTATTGGTGCTGAGCTGGAGTTGTTCACCCAAGGTAGCCCTTAAAAACCAATCTGATGAAGCTACCCGTGCCTTAGCCGACCAATTGGCCCACAAGTACATCATCATCGATGGACACGTAGATTTACCTTACCGCCTCAAAGTGACCAATTTCCAGTTGACGCGCCAATACATCGGGATTCCGGTGGAAACCAAAGAAGGAGACTTCGATTATGTGCGCGCCAAAAAAGGTGGTCTGAGTTGTCCCTTCATGTCGATTTACATTCCTTCTTCCTACCAGCTCAATGGCAAAGCGAAGCTCCTGGCCGACTCTTTGATCGACATGGTGAGCGGCATTGCCCGTGAGATTCCCGACAAGTTTAAGATCGCCCTCTCGCCGGCTGAAGTGGAGGCCAATTTTAAGCAAGGTCTGATTTCCCTGCCAATGGGAATGGAAAACGGCGCCCCTATGATGGACGACCTCGCCAATGTGGCCTATTTCCACCGCCGGGGCATTCGCTACATCACCCTTACCCACGGTAAGGACAACCAGATTTGTGATTCCTCCTACGATACCACAGGTACCTGGAACGGCCTGAGCCCTTTTGGCGAAAAAGTGGTCCAGGAAATGAACCGGGTAGGCATCATGGTGGATGTATCGCACATTTCGGATAGTTCCTTTTTTGACGTGGTTAAACTCACTAAGGTCCCTGTCATCGCTTCCCACTCTTCCTGCCGCAAGTTCACTCCGGGCTGGCAGCGCAACATGAGTGATGATCAACTAAAGGCTTTGGCTAAAAATGGTGGTGTCATTCAAATCAATTTCGGCTCTACCTTTCTGGACTCCAAAATCCCGGAATACAACAACAAAAAACGCGACGAGCTCAACGATATCCTGAAAAAAGCGGGCCTTAAAGATTCTGACGCTGCGGCCAAACCACTCATTGAAGAGTTTGGCAAAAAGAATCCCAAGTTGTACGCCGACGTAAAAACAGTAGCTGATCACATTGATCACGTGGTGAAACTGATTGGAATTGACCACGTTGGTATCGGCTCTGACTTTGACGGCGTAGGTGATTCTCTGCCTACCGGGCTCAAGGATGTATCCCAATACCCCAACCTGGTTTTTGAATTGTTGAAACGCGGCTATAGCGAAGAAGACATCGCCAAAATTTGTTCCAAAAACGTACTGCGTGTCTGGAAGGCAGCGGAGAAGGCAGCGAGTAAAGGTTAAGAAAATATAGTTTTTAGCCACAAAGGAACGAAGACACGAAGTTTGGCTAGTTCGATTTTGTGTCTTTGTGGAAAAAAAAGACCCGGCCTAAACCGGGTTCCAAAGATTGCTTGACCTTTATTACAATTTCCATAGTGTAAAAATGCAAAGTGCCTTGACGCGAATCAAGGCACTTTGTCTTTAGAATGACCAGCCCAAATCTGGTTTTTTAAAGTTTCAAGGAACCTTGAAACCCAGGAACCCTGGAACCTTGAAACCCTGGAACTTTGGAACTTTGGAACTTTGGAACCCTCTTAATAAGCGGCTGTCATGTACTCAATCACCACGTCCCGCACATCATTTTTAATTTGTTTTCCTTTGGTGGTGGTCAATGTTTTGGGTTCATCGGCTTTATATTTGCCCATAAAACCCAGATTGGCCTCACTGCCTGCCGCCACAAAGGAAGAAATCACCACTTTGTAGATTTGTTTGTCGTCGATGGGTTTGCCATTGATCTGCCAGGCCCCATTTACTTCACTGATGTGGCTGACTTGTAGGTATCCACCTTCAGTTTTGTTCTTTTTCAGGCCGTTGTCCAGCAAATTTTTCAATTCCGATCCTGGGATTTCCTGCCGCGCGAAGCCACCGCCAAAGGGAAAAGAACGCACTACGTCATATACGGTCATCGTGCCCGCCAGGTTGTCATCCATGCGCATGGAGCCCGAGTTGATCAAGTAGGCATCCGCGCCAGGCATGGCGTATTCCATTGCCTGGGTTGTCATGGCGCCAAAATTGGTTTGACGGCTGCGAATATCGGTTTCTTTACATTCCAGGGGTTCGCGCAGGGTGGCAATTTTTTGTTCGGGTTGGTAGCCATTGTTGCGGAGTGTTTGGTCCACCTTGGAAACCCATTTATTTACTACAGCCTCCGTTGCGGGATCAGAAGGAATTGAGGCATTGACATATTTAAGTGAAGATTGAATCCGCACCAATTTTGAGTTGGGATCAAACCTGCAGCGATGGATGTACACCGTTTTTGCATTGGCATCCGCCTTGGTGATGATGGTATTTTCCACGTAGTGATCCTGATGGTCGTGGTCGTGGCCACCAATGAAGAGGGGCACGCCCGGCACCGCTGCGGCCAGCGCCCGATCGTCGGCAGCAGCAAGGTGGGTTAGCGCTACGACTACATCACTCTGGGTTTTGGCCTGGGCAACCACACGGCGAAAGTTTTCCTCCACTGGCAAGTAGTGCACGTAGGGCCGTTTGGTAAACGGCAGCAATACCCCGGTAAAGGCTAACTTCATGGAGTCCCCCGCACTATTTTTAAAGGTATGTTTGATGAAATCAGGAACCAGCTCTGTTTTTCCCTTGACTGTCTGTTTGAAGGGTGCAATGGCTCCTCCCGTGTATACCCGACGCACATTGGCGCTCACAAAACGAAATGTACACTGGTTGAAGCGTTTTTGCACCAGGGCTGAATCCCTTTCATCAAATTCATGATTCCCGAAAGTGGCGTAATCCAGCCCCATTGCATTAAGTGTTTCGATCATTTGAAGGCCAGCTATTTTTTCACCCGTTTCCAGCTTAAGGTTGGCGGTAAGGCTAGGTGAAAGGAAGTCCCCCGCGATGACGGTAACTACGTTGGGGGTTTCTTTGAGCAATTCTTTTCGAATGCTGGCGACTCTGGCCAGACCACCTGCGTTGCCACCCTCCAAAGGAGCGATCTCGTAAACGTCATTGATTTGAAGAATGATAAAGTCGATGGCTTGTGGTATGCGCTGTTGTGGAACTTTCACGGCACAACTTTCTACCACGAACAAGAGGAGCAATAGCCCTAAAGGTTGCAATTTTTTCATAGAGAGATTTTAGGCTAAGTGAAGATAGGGAGAGTAAAATAGACAGGAGTCCTATTTAGTACGTCAAGAACAAGGTTAAAAACAATCAACTAGACTACGGTTGACAAATTTACTACAAATAAAAAAGACCGAGGATCAATAAGTTCCCCGGCCCTAAGTAAAACTAAACCCCAGTTAATGTTCTTTTTCGAGTTTCTCGAAGTCAATAGCAACGAATTGTTATAGACTTCGCCTAGTTACAGGAACAAACCTCTGTCAAAAGAACTATTTAGCAAATATAAAAGTAATCTTTTTAAGATGCAAATGAAAAGCAAATTAAGTTATTTTTTCGTCCAAGAAAAGCACACATTGTCTGTTTTTGGGCAAAAAAAACAAGGAAAACTTGCACTTTTTTGAATCACATGCAACTTTTTGCAAATAGTGCGGTGCAAAACTAAACAGTTTTAATAAACTACAGAATTTTTTTTCAAAAAAAATTAGTACAAATCATTTTCATCCAGATAGGCTATCAAATCCCGGATAGTGTCCAACATTTTTGTTGGGTGATGGGGCAACAACAACTCCGCTGGATGGGTACCATTTGCTACGGCCAAGCTATGGAGAAGCTGAGCATTTTGTCCTGCCTGGATATCCGATGGTGTATCCCCAACTGAAATGACATTCGCAGGAGCTTCAACTTGCAGCAAATGCATTGCCCTAAAAATCATGTCCGGCGCTGGTCTTCCTGCCACAACCTGATCACTCGAAATGGAACAATCAATCAACGAGTTTCCGGTGTTAACATATTGTTCATTTAATCCTTGCAACCATCCCAAGCGATCCAGGATAATGTCGGTCACCTTTCGGTAAAAACCCGTGGTCAGCGCGATTTTGATGCCTTTTTTACGCAAAAAAGCAAACACTTCCAAAGCGCCTTCGGTGGGCAAGATGGGCTGGGTGAGGTAATGGTTTTCAAGAATTTGGGTGAAGGTATGAAAGGAATGATCTACTTGTTGCAACCAATGTTCACCTCGTTGTCCCAGTTGCCGCTCCCAGTAGGTTTCAAAAACAAAACGTTTGCCCCAACCTTGTACGGCCAAAATTTCAGCTTCGCTCATTTCCAGGCCCGTTTGTAGGGCGGCTTGCCGAAAGCAGTGTTCTACCTCGTGTTCGTCGCGGACGGTTGTACCCGCCATGTCAAAAGCGACCAGTTTAATTTTACTTTTCATCATGACCAAGTTTGTTGAATGATGGCACCTGCCAAACCTATCCCTGAAGTCATCCCCTTACCCCCAATCCCGGTGACAATTTGAATGTGTTCATCAACGTGATGGTGAAACAGATCGGCACCCTTGACCTGGGCATAGTAACCGTTCCAATAGTTTTGAATGCCCCAGTTTGGCAAATTCAGGATACGTTTCGCTTCCTCCAGGATCAGCTCATTGATCTCCTGGTTGGTATCAAAACCCAGTTGATCCACTTCCGCTGCTGGCGCGTATTCGTGCGAGTCACCAATGATGATGGAACCGTCGATGGCTTGTTTAAATAGCACATGGATGCCATAGTCCAGCAGCGCTTGAGCATAAATGCTGTCGTCTTTGCCAGCCCAGGAAGGGCACTGCTGAAAACTCTCATACCGCCGAATCGATAAACCCGTGAGGATGTTGCCGGGCAGAGCAACTGCTGGCAGCGGGTAGGTTTGCATCATCTGCAATTTGGAAACCACCAAATTACTGCTACGGAAAAGCTCTGGGTACAAAAATCGAAACTCACGACCCGAACAAATGATGATTTTTTCTGCTTGCAGGTGTTGTCCCGTGCTGGTTTCCGCAGTAGCCAGGCCATTGTTGGAGGTGCAGGCAACAACAGGGGTATTGGGGAGATAGGTAAAGGTATCGGGGTATTTTTTTTTCAGGTACTCCAACAAACGACCAATCATGGTACGAGGCTCAATGCTGAGTTCCAAAGGAAAGTACAGGGCTGCCAGGCAATAGTCTTCCCGCAAAGGAGCCAGACGTTGTAAACACTCCGCTTTGCTCAGCCATTGGCAGGGGTAATTGTTCTGCTGATTGATTTGGTAGAGCTCTTCAAGCAATTGCAACTCGCCTGGATTAGAGGCGATATAATAAGATCCATTGTTGCGTAAGCCCAGGTCAAATTCCGCCTGAATGCTTTGGTACAGCGCCAAACTGTCCAAGCCATATTGCTGCCATTTGCCAGCAGCCAGGCCAGAAATGACAGCCTGGCCGAAATTGCGCACGGTAGCCTCTTGTGGCATATTGTCTTTTTCGGTTAAAATCACCGTATAACCTCTGCGCAGTGCCTGTAAGGCATGGCCAGCCCCTAAAATGCCTGCACCGACAACCAATAGATTAGCTGCTTTGACCATAAATTTGAATAGGATTAAATTTTTTGTCTAATAGTAAAAACGCTCAAAGGTAGCTTACTTCCACAAAACAACATTTGTCCTGACTTTAAATCTAGGCAAATTTTGGGTTAATTTTTTACAACAATGCGGCAATATAAGGCAACTTTCCCTTGAGATTAGGCGTTTTTTATGGTGCGCATTTGACTTTTTAACAATTTTTTCGTCTAAAAAGAGTTAATTTAGTTTTAGTTGGGAAAATCAATTTATTTATCAGCCTGATTATGAAACCACTATTAGAAAAGATTGATCCAGTGTTCGGTAGTTCCTTTGCAATCAGGGAATTCACCGACTCGGACCCTGTTTATAAACCCTTTTGGCATTTCCACCCCGAGTACGAAATTGTCTACATTTCCAAAGGAAAGGGCAAACGCCACATCGGCAACCACATCTCCTATTACGAAGACGGTGACCTGATTTTTCTTGGCCCCAACTTACCTCACTTGGGCTTCACCGAAGGGCATTTTAAGGATCAGGTTGAAATCGTAGTACAAATGAAAGAGGATTTTTTGGGCAAAGAATTCCTCAAGGCACCGGAAATGCGCGAGGTGCACCATTTGTTTGAACGTTCGCGCAAAGGCATCATTTTTCATGGCAAAACGCGTGAATGGGCCGGTGCCCAATTGCAAGCCATGGCGCACATGGAGCCTTTTGATCGTTTGGTGGAATTGCTCAAAGTGTTGCGCGAGCTGGGGAAAACGGAAGAATTCAGTTCCCTGAATGCCGATGGCTTTGCTTTTGATGTCCAGGCGCAGCACCTGGAACGCATCCAGGAAGTGTACGAATACGTAGAAGCGAGTTTCCAAGAAGAAGTGACTTTGGACGAAGTTTCCCGTCGAGTAAATATGACTGTGCCCGCGTTTTGTCGCTATTTCAAACGACTGACGGGCAAAACTTTCACCCATTTTGTCAACGAGGTGCGCGTAGCTCATGCTTGTCGTTTGCTGGCCAATGAGCACCTGAGTATTGCCGCGGTCAGTTTTGACAGTGGCTTTAACAACCTGTCGCATTTCAACAAACAGTTCCGTTTGGTGGTCGGAACCAGCCCGAGGGCTTTCCGCCAAAACCTGCGGCAGATAGTGGAGTAATCCCTGATTTTAAAAGCATCCAAAAGAACTATTATGTCCCGAAATCTCAGTACACTTTTGTTCCTTTTGATCCTACTTTGTGGCTGCCAAGGGCCCAAGGTTAAAAAAGAGTTGATTGGAAGTTGGCGTTACGACCTGGATTCCATGAAAAGGGAAAACCTACGCAACCAGGCCGATCCTACCCAACGCAACTACATGGAAAGTATGATGCTGGCCCTGCGCATGGCCAAAATAGATTTACTCGATGACGGATCCGCCATATTCAGTCTGGATGATACCCTGCAAGAAGGCAACTGGCATGTGCAGAACAACGGCAAAGAGTTGGTGATGCTACTAAAAGATGGCCCTCAAGTGTCACGCATTCAACGTATTGCAAGAGACACAATTTTCCTCGACCCGGTATCCGCACCTGGGCCACAGTTCACCCGCATTTTGGTACCTGCCAATTGAGCTTAGCCTTGCTCCATTTTTTTACAAATATGCAACTCTTGGAGCAAGGTCAATTTTTCTCCAAATTTTAATCATTTCATAATCAAATATTCACATACAGTTAATATTGAGAACTGACCTTTGTTTTGTCAAATACGGACGACCACATTTGATTTGCAAAATGAAAAAGGAACTCGATCTTGTAATACTGTCGGATATTCATCTGGGTACTTATGGTTGCCACGCCAAAGAACTGCTGAATTATTTGAAACACATCAAAACAAACGCTCTGGTGCTGAACGGCGATTTTATCGACATGTGGCAATTTCGCAAAAACTACTTTCCTCAGGAGCACCTGCAAATCATTCAGCGGATTTTACGCATGGCGGCCAAAGGCACCCAAGTGTATTACATCACCGGGAATCACGATGATGCCCTGCGGCGTTATTCCAACTTTTCTTCCGGCAACATTCACCTGCGCGATACCCTCGAATTACAAATCAAAGGCAAATCTTACTGGATTTTCCACGGTGATATTTTTGACATCTTCATCAAATATTCTCCTTTTATTTCGAAGCTGGGCGGTAAGAGTTACGATTATCTGATTTTATTCAACCGTTGGGTCAATAAAATCCGGGGCTTTTTTGGTTTGCCCCGTTTGTCTTTTTCACAAAAAATCAAATCTCGCGTCAAAGAGGCGATCAAATTTGTAGACGACTTTGAAGAAAAAGCCATTGAACTGGCTGCCGAAAAAGGCTATGACTACGTGGTATGTGGTCACATTCACCGCGCCCAAATCAAAACCCTGGAACGCCAGGGCAAACAAGTCACCTACCTCAATTCCGGCGATTGGGTTGAAAGCCTGACTGCCCTCGAATACAAATGGGGCGAATGGTCGATTTACGAATACAACGAAGCCGATTTCCTAGCCAACAGCGCCAATTTTACCCTTCATGCGGTCGGCGCAGAGGAAGAGGAAGATGAACAGGCCAATACTGGTGAAGCCCTGAGCACCGCAGCCATGTTTGAACAGATTGTCCAACAAGCAGCGCCGCGTAGACGTGCGGTCTAACTTTCACTTTCCCATTACAAAACTTACTTTAACCATTCAATAGCTGTTTGAAGTACAGTACTTTTAAAGTGCTGTACCTTTTTGTTTTTGGCTTTTCTCCATTTAAATAATTAATTAGCCTACCTTTGCAGCAAAATTCTGAAACACTGACTAGTGTTTGGATTTTTGGATTTTTTTAGAACTTTGCGATCCAATTGCCCCGAAACTTGTTTCGTGTAGGTAGCACATTGAGGAATATGAAGAACCTTCGAAATTTTTGCGTAATTGCCCATATCGACCACGGTAAAAGTACCCTGTCGGACCGTCTGTTGGAATTTACCAAAACCATTGATAAACGCAACATGATGGCCCAGACACTGGACAACATGGATCTGGAACGCGAACGTGGTATCACGATCAAGAGCCACGCCATCCAGATGTCCTATGTCCATACAGACGGGGAACGTTACACCTTTAATATGATCGACACTCCTGGGCACGTCGACTTTTCCTACGAAGTATCCCGCTCCATTGCTGCATGTGAGGGTGCGCTGCTGTTGGTGGATGCCACCCAAGGCATTCAGGCGCAGACCATCTCGAACTTGTATTTGGCGATCGAGCACGACCTGGAGATCATTCCGGTGTTGAACAAAATCGACATGGAAAGTGCCATGGTCGAAGAGGTAGCCGATCAGGTCATTGATTTGATTGGTTGTAAAAGGGAAGATATATTGTTGGCTTCCGGTAAAACGGGGGCCGGCATTCAGGAAATTATGGACGCAGTAGTAGCTCGGATTCCCGCCCCCAAAGGCGACCCTGAAGCGCCCTTGCAAGCCTTGATTTTTGACTCGGTTTTTAACTCCTTCCGCGGGGTAATTGCCTATTTCCGCATCCTCAACGGGCGGATGCGCAAAGGAGAAAAGATTCGTTTTTTCCATACCAGCAAAGAATACGAAGTAGACGAGGTAGGGATCCTGCAAATGAACCTGATTCCCCAAACTCACCTGGAGGCCGGGAATGTAGGGTACATTATTACCGGGATCAAAGAATCGCGTGAAATTAAGGTCGGGGATACCATTACCAATGCCATCAACCCTTGCACCGAAGCCATCCACGGTTTTGAGGATGTAAAACCGATGGTGTTCGCCGGGATTTTCCCCGTTGACAACGACGATTTTGAAGACCTACGCGATAGTTTGGAAAAATTGCAATTGAACGATGCCTCTTTGGTGTTCGAACCTGAAACCTCGGTGGCGCTGGGCTTCGGCTTCCGTTGTGGCTTTTTGGGCATGTTGCACCTTGAAATCATCCAGGAGCGCCTTTCCCGGGAGTTCAACATGGAGGTGATCACCACCGTGCCAAACGTGTCTTACTTTGCTACCAATACCAAGGGTGAAAAGTTTGCAGTACGCACCCCAACGGATCTGCCTGATCCCAACTATTTGCAAGAAGTACAAGAACCATATATCCGCGCACAAATCATCACCAAACCAGAATACATCGGGACCATCATGACCCTGTGTATGGATAAGCGGGGGATTTTGACCCGTCAAAGCTACTTGACAACCAGTCGGGTGGAATTGACTTTTGAGTTGCCGCTCGCAGAAATCGTCTTCGATTTTTACGATCGCCTCAAGTCCATCTCGCGGGGTTACGCTTCTTTCGATTATTCCATGCTCGATTACCGCGCTTCCGATCTCGTGAAGCTGGACATCAAGCTGAATGCGGAAAATGTAGATGCCCTTTCGGCACTGGTGCACCGCACCAAAGCGGAGTCTTTTGGCCGCAAAATCTGCTCCCGTTTGAAGGAATTGCTGCCTCGTCAGCAGTTTTTGATCGCCATTCAGGCTGCAGTAGGTGCCAAAATCATCGCCCGCGAAACCATCTCTGCTCTGCGCAAAGACGTTACCGCCAAGTGTTATGGTGGTGACATCTCACGCAAACGCAAACTGCTCGAAAAGCAGAAAGAGGGTAAGAAGAAGATGCGCCAGATTGGTAGTGTAGAGGTGCCCCAGAAGGCGTTCCTCGATGTATTGAAATTGTCGGATTGACCTGGGTGTCTCTTGGGTGCCTTAGGTTTCTTAGGTGGTGGAATTATGCCTCGCTTCGCAAGGCTTTATTTTTTCACCACCTAAGAAACTTAAGGCACTAAAGACACACCTTAGGTTCTCCGTAGCGCCCGGTACCGCCCCTTTCCAAACCGCGTCCCATTGAACTCTACGGTACCCTTCAATCTTTCCTGCTCCTCTGCTGGCAATTGACTAAAGTCGGCACATTCCTGAGAACAACAAGCGTGGTACTTCGCAGCACAGTCATCACACTGGATGAAAAGCACGTGGCATACGTCGTTGGTGCAATTGCGGTGGGTATCACAGGGTTGGCCGCATTGGTGGCAATGGGCGACAACATCCTCGGAAATCCGCTCCCCAAGGCGTTCATCAAAGACAAAGTTTTTGCCAACGAACTTATTGGGCAGACCCTGCTCTTCACATTGATGGGCATACTCAATGATGCCTCCATCGATCATAAACACATTGCTGAAGCCCCTGTGCAGGTAGTAGGCACTGGCCTTTTCGCAGCGGATTCCTCCGGTGCAATACATCACAATGTTTTTGTCCTTATCTTCTTTCAGTAAATCTTCAACCAAGGGGAGCGCTTCCCGGAAGGTTTCTACATCCGGGCGGATTGCTCCCTCAAAATAGCCTACCTCACTCTCGTAATGGTTGCGCATGTCAACCACGATGGTTTCAGGCTTATCCAGGAGTGCATTTACTTCAGGCGCACGCAAGTGTTTGCCCCTTTTGGTGACATCAAAGGTGGCGTCATCCAGACCATCGGCGACGATTTTTTCCCGCACCTTAATGGCCAGTTTAAAAAAAGACTTGCCATCTTTTTCTACGGCTATGTTCAAGCGGATGCCATTCAGCCAATGGATGCTGAAGAGGGCGGCTTTAAATGCCTCGAATTTTTCGGTGGGTACCGAAATTTGACCATTGATCCCCTCTTTAGCCACATAAATCCGGCCCAATACGCCACATTCGCTCAACAGGAGGTACAACTCATCCCGAAAAGTCTGAGGGTCTTCGAGTTGGTGGTATTGATAAAAAGACAAGGTTGTTCTTGGCTCCTTACTTTCCTCCAAACGTTGTTTTAGCTCCCGGTTGTTGACGCGATTGAATAATCTCTTCATGGTACTTAAAAAATGAACTTAACAATTAGTGACCATGCCCTTCGTGCCCAGCCGCTGGTTTAGGTTTGTCTGGATCGATTTGAGGGTTTTCTTTGAACAATTTTTTATTGATCGCCGCTGCATCGGGCAGGTTGGGGTTGTACATGTAGTGCATGCCACAAACGGGGCAACTACCATAAGTTTCACTCCCACTGCCGGGACAATGCATCGGACACTGGTATTTTGCGGTGAATTCTATGCCGTCGGCGGTTGGCTCCGAACCAGCAGCTTTAGCTTCGGTTTTAACTGCTTCTCCAGCCTGATTCGTTGCTTTATCCGAGCCGCCACAGGCCCAAATGCTGAGCACCAACACCAACATACTGATGCCAACGCGCATGGAAATTTTATTCATGGTACGATGATTTATAACTTTTGAGCCGCAAAATTAAAGATAAAAGCTGAATGGTGAATGACGAATGTCAACATAGTAGTGGGGCAAAAATAAGTGCTCATTTTTCCTAATCCAGAGGATTAGATAAGACACTTAAAATGAAACGTTTACTTATCTAATCCTCTGGCAAAATGAGCACTTGTTTTTTTATTGCCCCTTATTCACCATTCAGCTGGTTTTAAGCCAATTAAGATTTAATTGCTATTCGGACGGTCGTACTGGCAGCAACCATGTAACGCTTTGTATACTTTGTCCTTGGCACGGGTTTCATCCGTATCGTGGCCTACGGACGCTACTTTTTCCTTGATTTGTTTCAAAGCGCCTGGGGTATTTTCATAACTCACGGTGAGCTTTTTCTCGTCCATGTCCCAGTTCGCGTTGCTCACCCCAGGCAGTTCTTTGGCAGCAGTCTCAATGCGTTTTTTGCACATGCCGCAGTTGCCGTACACTTTAAAGGTGGATTCTTTTACCTCAGCATTTGGGCCACCTTTGCTTTTGTCGGCAGTTTGAGCCGATGCCTGGCTGGCACCAAACAGCATTCCTACACACAGCAGGAGGAAAGTCAGTTGTTTCATTGGATTAAAATTTAAATTTGATTATTGAAGAAGTTGAGAGAGTTGAGGCTGCCGCGAGCGACACTCAACTTCTCAACTTTGGTTATTGAACGTTTTCTTTGACAAATCCACAATTCAGCATTTCATCGCCAAAATAGGGATTGAGGATTTTTTCTTCACTACTGAGCCAGTCTGCACCACGGTTGTTGAAGGCCATGGGGCAGTGTTGGACGTACAAGGCCTCTTTTCCTGAGCCAAAAACTTTGAAGGTGTTGATCAGGAGTTGGGACACAAAATCAAATTGGACTCGTTGGGCTTCCACGTCGGTACCAGCTTTGATGCGGGCCACGTGCTGACGCAAGGCATTGTATTGGGTTTTCCAAAAAGCCAGGGCTTCAGCGGGCAGATTGGGGTTTTGCATTTTCTCCAATTGTTTGGCAAAATCAACGGCATGGGTTGAACTGGCTTTGGCGTTGGTTTTGACCAGATCATCTTTGACCCGCAAATAGGTTTTGGATAAAGCATCCAATTCCTGACGAAAGGCGGGAGAAACTACGGCTCTATAATCCGGCATTTCCATGGCCGTAGCTTCCGTTTTAGCCACCAATTTGTTCATCATACTTTGTTGGTTGTTCAGTTGGGCGGCGGCATCGATCACGAATGCACCATTGGTTACTACCTCATCCCCAGCTTGTAGACCTTTGAGCACGAGGTAGGCATTGGCGGTAGATTCGCCCAGCTCAATTTCGCGGTATTCAAAGCTGGGTACTTCAGCATCTGCTTTTTTGAGGTACACCACCGAGCGTTTGCCCGTCCAAAGCACGGCGGTTTTGGGCACTTCCAAGGCGGTTTTTCCAGCAACACTGGCGCTTACTTCACCTTGAATGAACATTTCGGGCTTCAATAAACCAGCAGGGTTCTGAATTTCTGCCCGCAGTGACGCCGTCCGCGATTGGGCATCAATTAGTGGATCGATAAAGGTGATTCGCCCGCTGAAGGTACGATTCGGCACGGAGGGGGTGCTGAACTGAACCTTATTGCCTACCCGAATATGGGCCAGATCAGTTTCATATGCTTCAAACAGCGCCCACAACTGGCTGAGGTTGCTCAATTCAAATAGCGCTGAACCCTCTTCCACATAATCCCCTACGGCCACTTTCCGGGTCATCACCACGCCACTCCGTTCGGCATAAAGAGTGATTTCACGCTGAATTTTGCCTTCCACTTCTACTTTTTGGATGAATTCATCCGACACTTTCCAATAGCGCAATTTGCTGCGTGCCGCCTCAGCCAATTCCGAATTTTTGCCCTTGAAGCGAATGGCCTCCAACAGTTCCTGCTGGGCAGCTACCAGAGGTGGTGAATACATGTGGGCTATTGCTTGCCCCTTACGCACCTGTTCGCCAGTAAAGGTGATGAACAGCCGCTCGATCCGGCCCGGGATGTGGGCAACCTGTGTAGATATGGCTCGCTCATCGGGCTGAATCTTGCCGCTCAAGCTCAATTTTTTTCCGGCGCTTTGCCCTTGCCCTACCACCGTAGTTTGGATATCAGCCAGGCGTATGGCTTCCTCACTCATTTCCATCACCAAAGGGTCGGTGCCCGTGCTGGCATTCATGGGGGTAAGGTCCATTTCACAGATGGGGCAAATGCCCGGTTCCTGTTGGCGGATTTGGGGGTGCATGGAGCAGGTGTAAGTTGTAGCAGTAGCACTTGAATCCGTTCCTGCTGTGCTGCTTTCGTGTTGGTGGTTGCGCCCAAAAATGAGGTAACCCAGTACCAGACCGACCAGGAGGGTTGCGGCGGGTAAAAAGGTACGGGGTGAAAGTTGATATTTTGGTTTCATGTTTTTTTGGTTGAGAAGTTGAGGAAGTTGAGGAGTTGAGAAGTTGGGACTGGTCACTGAGCGTAGCCGAAGTGCCAGTTCCAAATTCTCAACTCCTCAACTTCTCAACCTCCGCCTTCGCCTGCTGTACCTTCACAATGGCATCCAAATCCATCAATTGGTACTCCAAGCGCAGTTCATAGTTTTCCAATAGGTTTTCGTACAAATCGGCATTGGTACTGAAATTGCCCTCTTGCATTTTAATCAGTGCATCGAGGGTTTTGAGTTGTTCTTGTACAAACTCGTGGGTCAGACGCGCTTCCTCCTGTAGTGACATGGCTCGACCTAGGGTTGCGGCAAAATCGTTGCCCAGGGCCTGGGCTTCCAGGTCTAAACTTTCACGGCGCAATTGTTCTTCCCGCGCTTTGGCCTCGTATTTTTTGCGGTAAAGGGGCAAACGAATGCCAATACGGGGCATCACCATGTCTTTGCCATCGGAGGTCAGGCCGTGTTCGGTTATTTTGCTCATCACTACGTAGTCCAAGCCCAGGCCAATGTCTGGTTTACCTTCCAATCGGTTCAAGGCTTCCATTTGACGTGAAGCTTCTTTTTCGTAACGCAAACTGCTGATGGCCGGGTGCTCTCGTTTGATTTGCTGTAAAAGCGAATCCATTTGAAAAGGCAGAATTTCAAATTCCAGGGTTCCATCCAATTGAATGGGGGTTTGGGCTGGGCGATTCAGCAATTGGTTCAAGCGGTATTGAGGGAATTGGGTACGGTTTTTCAGCAAGTTGAGTTGTTGCTCCTGTTGGCGGATTTTCAACTGTACTTTCAATACCTCCGTTGCATTTCCACGGCCACTCTCCACTCTGGCTAGTGCCAGTCGTTCGGCAGAGCGGCTCAAGGTGATGCTTTCTTCTAAAAAATGGATGCTGTTGACGGTCAGGTAATAATCCAGCCAGGCCATTTTTACTTCATACCGAAGATTGAGCGCTTCGACCTCCGCTTGTTCGTAAGTCACTCGCGCTTCACTGAGCGTCAAAGCTGAGCGGGTTGACAAGGTGCCCGGCCAGGGAAATTCCTGCATGCCCCCAATGATCGCCGCTTGCTCCCAAGTACGCATGCGCAAAGGCAGGAATTGGGTGCTGAAGTCCAGTTGGGGATCGGCCAATTGGTTTTGTTGTGGCGCGCGCTCCAGTTGGGATTGGTAGCGTGTATAGCGGGCTTTGAGCTCGGGATTTTGGCGCAGAGCAATTTGGACAAGGCTGTCGAGGGGCTGGGCGGTCATGCTCAAGCCGCTAGTAAGCAGTATAAAAAGCAGTAGCGTCAATTCATTTTTAACTCGCTTCATATTTCCCCAGTTTTTTTCCCGCGCAGCCCCGCCTCTTTCCACAGGCAAAACAACACCGGAACAATGAAGATGGAAATGATTTCAATCAATAAGCCGCCAAAAGCCGGAATCGCCATGGGTGCCATGATGTCGGAGCCCCGCCCGGTGGAGGTCAAAATCGGCAAAAAGCCGAGCAAAGTTGTGGCTGTAATCATCATCGCCGGGCGCACTCGGCGGGCTGCACCCTCTAGCACCGCCGCCCGAATTTCGCTGGTATTGCCAGGTTTCAAGGCCGCAAAACGCTCGCGCAAGTAGGTAGCCATCAACACCCCGTCATCGGTGACAATGCCAAACAGGGCCAGGAAACCTACCCAAACCGCAACACTGAGGTTGATGGGATGAACATTAAACAAGTCGCGTAGATTTTCACCCAACAAATTGGCATTCAAAAACCAGGACTGTCCATAAAACCACATCATGATGAACCCTCCGGCAAAAGCCACCAATACGCCCGTAAAGACCATCGCCGAGATGGTCAAAGAGCGAAACTCCAGGTACTGAATCATAAAAATGATCAGCAAGGTCAGGGGTAAAATGATGCGGAGGCGTTCATTGGCCCGGAGGTTTTGTTCGTAATTGCCCGCAAAGCGGTAGCTAACCCCTGGAGGTATTTGCAAGGCACCCGAAGCTACCCTTTCATCCAGAAATGTTTTGGCATTGGTCACTACGTCGATTTCAGGGTAGTTGTTTTCCTTGTCAAAAAGCACGTAGCCCACCAAAAAGCCATCTTCACTCTTGATCATTTGTGCTCCGGCGGTGTATTTCGTTTTGACTAGGTCGCTCAGCGGGATGGGGCTGCCACTGTTTTTTGAGGGGATAAAAATATGTTTGGTAGCCTCGGGGTCGTTGCGCAACTCACGAGGATAACGCACCCGCACATTGTAGCGCTCGCGGCCCTCCACCGTTTGGGTAACCGAGGTTCCACCAATCGAGGCTTCGATGTAACTTTGTACATCGGCGATGCTCAGGCCGTGACGGGCAATAGCCGCGCGGTCGATTTCCAATTCAATGTAGGGTTTGCCAACGATCCGATCGGCAAAAACTGCTGCATCCTTCACCCCTTCGACCTCGCGCAGCAATTTTTCAATTTCCAGGCCAAAAGCTTCAATACTTTCCAGGGTCGGCCCCTTGACCTTGATGCCCATGGGGGCGCGCATCCCCGTTTGCAACATGATCAAACGGGTTTCGATGGGTTGCAATTTAGGTGCCGAGGTAATGCCCGGGAGTTGGGTTACTTTGCTGATCTCATCCCAAATGTCGTTGGGGGATTGGATGTGATCCCGCCATTGGCGGAAATACTGGCCATTGCGGTCTTGAACCAACTCACCTCTTTTATTCTTCACATATTCTCCCCCCGCATCCACCTTGAAGCGGAGGCGGTTGCCATCTTCGTCGGTTTTGTATTCGGATTTGTACAAAATCACGTTTTCGTACATAGACAAGGGGGCAGGATCGAGGGCACTTTCCACTCGTCCAGCTTTACCTACCACAGTTTCTACTTCAGGAATGGCGGTTACTGCCATGTCCAACATCCGCAAATTGCGTGCGTTTTCCTGCGTACCCGCATGCGGCATGGCGCTGGGCATCAATAGGAAGGAACCTTCATCAAGTGCGGGCATAAATTCGCGGCCAATCCCCCTGAAAATGAAGTATCCTGCACTCAAAATGCCCAAGGGAATGAGCAGAAAGAGCAGCTTGTATTCCAGGAAAAAAGCCAATAAGGGGCGGTAAATAATGGTCATCCCGTACAAAAGGCCCAACAAGGCAGCGATGATCCCACCCACAAACAGATAATTCATTGCAAAGGACTGATCCACTCCCAGAGGCATCCACATGCGGGTGATCAAGGCGGCCACAATAGCGGCATAAACCAAATTGATGCTCTGCTTGATCCGTTCGTGTAGGACTCCAGCAAAACGTTTTTCACTCCACACCAATATTCCTGACGAAAGGCCAATGATCAGTAAAATAAAGCCCAGCGTATTTTGCTGAAAAACCAAAGCGACAATTCCACTCACGAACAAAGCCCCAGCACCAATCCAAC
The DNA here is from genome assembly GCA_027486765.1 of Saprospiraceae bacterium. Lineage (GTDB taxonomy): Bacteria > Bacteroidota > Bacteroidia > Chitinophagales > Saprospiraceae > Haliscomenobacter. Next base: position 2,111 of record JAIXOO010000128.1, on the reverse strand, counting down.
GCCAAAAACGCCGCGTCACCTTCCAGGAAAAAATCGTGTGCGCCAAGGCTGGCAATACCATAATGGCCAATACGATTGCCGCACCGAGTGCAAAGGTTTTGGTAAAAGCCAGCGGGCGGAACAACTTACCTTCGGCACCTTCCAAGGCGAATACGGGCAAAAAGCTCACAATGGTGGTCAATACCGCTGCGACTACTGCCGAGCCCACTTCTGCCGAACCTTCATATACTGTAGCATACAAATCTTCCTTATCTCCGTGCGTTTCTAACCTGCGGACAATGTTTTCCGACATGACAATTCCCACATCCACCATGGTGCCAATGGCAATCGCGATACCCGAAAGCGCCACGATGTTGGCATCCACACCCACCAATTTCATCACAATAAAGGTCATCAACACTGCAATGGGCAAAAGACCCGACACGACCAGGGAGGCCCGCAGGTTGAACAAGAGCACGATGACCACGATGATGGTGGTGAGGATTTCCTGAATCAAGTTGCCATACAGGGTGCCCAAGGTTTCTTTAATCAGGTGGGTACGGTCGTAAAAAGGCACAATTTTTACTTGAGAAAGGGTACCATCGGCCAGTACCTTGCTGGGCAAACCGGGTTCAAGTTCGGCAATCCGCTCCTTTACTTTTTGAATAACCTCCAAGGGATTTGAGCCAAAACGCGCCACCACTGCCCCACCAACAGCCTCGGCACCTGACTTGTCCAAAATACCCCGGCGTTCAGCGGGGCCGATGTTGACTTTGGCGATGTCGCGAATGCGGATGGGAATGTTGTTGCTGACCCGTACCACCGTTTCTTCCAAATCCGCCAGGGTTTTGATGTAGCCAAGCCCACGCACGTAGTATTCCACGAGGTTGAGCTCCAAGGTTTGGGCACCGATATCAAGATTGGACTGACGCACGGCGTTCATCACTTCTTCCAGACTGATGTTGTAGGTGCGCAATGCCTGTGGATCTACGTCAATTTGGTACTCCTTGACAAAACCACCAATGGAGGCCACCTCGGAAACTCCTGCCGCAGAGGTCAAGCCATACCGCACGTAAAAGTCCTGGATGCTGCGCAATTCATGGGCGTCCCAACCACCCGTGGCTTTACCCTGAGGGTCCCGGCCTTCGAGGGTATACCAGAAAATTTGCCCCAATCCGGTAGCATCCGGCCCCAGCGTAGGTTGTACATTTTGCGGTAGCAAACTGGAAGGCAAGGAATTGAGTTTTTCCAGAATCCGCGAACGGCTCCAGTAAAAATCGATCTGATCTTCAAAAATGATGTAAATGCTGGAAAAACCAAACATGGAGGTGGAGCGGATACTTTTCACCCCCGGCAGCCCCAACAATGTAGTCGTTAGCGGATAAGTAATCTGGTTCTCGATGTCCTGCGGCGAACGCCCCGGCCAGTCGGTGTACACAATCTGCTGATTTTCGCCAATGTCGGGAATGGCATCCACTGGCACCGGATCGCGGGGCAAACCGGGAATGTGGAAATCGAAGGGTGCCGATACCAATCCCCAGCCGGTAAAAAGCAGCAGCACCACCCAGGCCATGAGCTTATTGTGCAGAAAAAAATAGATGATCTTGTTCAACATGACCTGCTGATTAATTTTTACCTGAGCCAATCCGTTTTTGCAAATCGGCAATACGTTTGGTTAAATCCTTGATCGCGCTGCTCAGCTTTTCCTTTTCGGCCAAAACCAATGCACGTTGGGCAGCGGCCAATGCAGTTGGATAGTCGCCTAGGTCTGCATAGATTTTTTGCGCCAAATTGGGGCTGGAAAAGTTTTTATCGTCCAGTTTTTCAGCTGCCTCCACCCAGGTTTTGGCTTGCTGAATGTCCCGTTTGGTGGCGTAGTAATAAGCGGCAGCCTGAAACAACAAGTCGGCGTTTTTCTCCTGCTTGTCAATCAAGCGTTTTTGGATTTCCGCCATGTTGTTGAAGTCAGCAATGGTTTGGAGTGGAATTTTGATTAGGGTATTTTCCCACATCAAATTCAGTGAACTTTCTCCACGTGGATTAAAGTCTCCAAACTCGATGGTGAAGGTTTCATAAAATCGCCCCGCTGCTTCTGGCTTTACCTTGAAGCGATGAATGTCCACTTGGGAGTC
>JAIXOO010000323.1 GCA_027486765.1 Saprospiraceae bacterium | reverse complement strand
TGGCCTTGAGGTTATGCTTGCTCAGGTTGTCCAGCAGGCGTTGGTTCCAGGTTTCCAATTTGTATGGGCCGAAGTCATTGATGGAGCCATCATCAAAAGTGAGAGCGATTTTGGGTTTGTTGTCCTCTTCAGTGTGAACTTGGGTTTTAGGCTGGGAAGAGAGCAACAAGCTACAAATGGGTAACAACAGTAAAAAAGCCAAAATGCTTGGTAGGTGCTTTTTTGAATGCATTGTTTTTATTTAAAACGAAGAGAGTTTCCCAAGGTGTATAGACAAGAGGGCGATGATTTTCAAAACCAAGGGCGTACACCTTGAAAAAACACCAAAAATAATGCACAAAATTTTAGCTAAAGTTGAGTCTATGTATGTTGTTGTTTTCCTAACGCCGACTTCCTTTGTAGAGTGGGTTCTTCAATATCCCCCATTTGCCATTGATCTGGGCGCAAATCAGGCCATTTTTACTATCCTTAACCGCAGAAAAAACAGGGGGAAAAACTTCTTGTCCACGAAAATTGGTAAATCCCCAAAGCCCTGCTTTTTGGATGGTATAAAGTTCTTCGGTTAAAGTATTTGTTGCTTCAATGACATCTGATTTTTTGTAGTGACGATAGCTTACCCATTTAACATCATAAGTTCGATCGTAATGACGAATCCAAGGGCCATGGGTAGTTACGTATTGTCCTTTGAACTGCCTCAATACCTTACCCTGATCAGATTTGAGCATAGCATACTTGGTCGATTTTTCCCTGTAATGCGGAGTGATCAGGTAACTCCCGTTGAAATAAGTCAAAATTTCTACAGAATCAGGTTTTTCAACCATTTGCCCCTTTTCATTCAGCAATCCATGCAAATTGCCGTAAGCGTCAAAGCTGGACCGATTCGCAGTGGTATCGTATTGCGCTGTCAGCAAAAAATAGGGTTTGCGGTAATTGATCTCATAAGCTGCAAAAGGAAACAAAAAACTATCTCTTTCGAGATCCAGAATTCCCAATTCTAAACCATTGCCTGCAATTGCCAGCATTGAAGAATCACCTGCTGGGCTCAGAGATTTGTATTTGGGTTCAACTTTGAAGTTTTTGGAAATGATCCAGTATCCGCCCTGCCGGTTTTTGTAAAAATAAACCAAGTCAGTGCCTCTGCGGAAGATTTCATTGTACTCAATGGGTAAAACTTGCTTGCCCAAACTATCCACGATACCTTCTAAAACGCCTTTTCTTACTTGGTACCATCCTTTACCCCGATCAAATTCTTGGGCTCGATCAAATTTCAAATCCAAAATTCGTTGTGGAATAATTGGTGGAATATACTTACTGGTTGTATTGGGAAAACCTGGGGCGTAGGGTGCTGGAACATAAATAAGGCTATCTAACCCCTTGTAAAAAACATAACTGCCCTTTTCATTCATTTTGTACCGTTCGTAAACCAAGGGCAATAAAGGCTTACCTTCAGCATCTAAAATTCCCCATTTTTTATCTTTCTTCACAATAACAAAACCTGCCACATTGGGAGTAACCTCTTCGCATTCGTGTAAAAAAGTTGCCCCTTTACGGTTGTACCAAAGCACTTTTTGCCTGCTCTCCCCTTTAATCCAATAAGGTGGTAAAAAGTTAATGAAGGTTTGTATAAATGGAACAACGATTTTTCCCTGTTTATCCAACACCCCACTTTTATTTCCATTGTAAATTTTGATTAAAGTATCCCCATTTACACTTGAAATCGAGAAATCCTGGATATTGTCCGCCACAGGAGGCAAAACCCATTGAAATTTCTGTATCCCATGGCTTATTTGTTTTTTTGAAAGAACTACATTGTCTTGGTATTGCTGCAAATTTTGGGAATAATGGTCATTGCGCAGTTCTCCATCTCCTTCGAAAGCCCAAAAATAGGGGCTATTCCTAAGTACATCATCCAGATGTTGCTGAATGCTTTGGCGTGCCCAATCCAGTTGAACCTCGGTGGAATTCAATGCGCTGGTTTCATCATGGTTGCCTTCGAAATCTAATTTCAGTATTCCAATTAAGCCATCTTTGCCGAAGCGATCCAGTACCATTTTTGCATCAAGCCAATGGCTCAAATGCACATCCAGATCAAACAATTGCACGTGTGCAGTAGTAATGTCAGCCATTGTGTTTGGCACTCCGGGTTCGTAGATAGGCAAAACACGAGGCTTTTGCCGGAATTCTTTGGACATGCCTTCTATAATAAATTCCAATTCGGGGCCAAACATATAAGTGTTGTCCTTTCCTGTAGAAAGCGCCAAATCATGCAAGAGATGGCGAACAGAATCGCATTTGGGGCGATAATAAGCTATACTGTCCTGATATTTTTGCTGAAATTCCTTGAACACATTGTTAGCTAAAGATGACCAAGGAAGTGAAATTTGTACTTGCTGTTGGGAAAACAATGGGCTTACCCATAGAAAGGCCAGAACGATTAGACTTAAACGCATTTTTTGAAATTTGAACATTTAGACTCCTGTCGGATTTTTGGATGAATGGGCAGATACTAGCGTAACATTCTTCCAAAATTTGGTCACAAAGTTCCACATTTTATACTTTTCCCCACACCTTTATCGTACAATTTGCGTCTAAACAACTGTAAAAAGTGCAGATCGAAGAAAAAACCTCTGATTTGCAATTTTTTTCTCATAAAATCAAGTTTTTCTCAAAT
>JAIXOO010000176.1 GCA_027486765.1 Saprospiraceae bacterium | reverse complement strand
GCATAAGCAGCTGGATCGATTTGGCTCAAGGCCCGGTTGAAGGCCACCTTGTAATAGTTGTCCGCATCGCCCTGGAAAATATCCTTCGCAAAAGGCTCTGCGTAAGTAGCCACCAGCATGTAAGCCCAAACCGGAATGATGGAATCATTGGAGCAATAAACCAATAAAACTTTGCCTTGGTACTGCGTCCAGTCGTGGTTTTTGAGCGCCTCCCGGAAATCTTTCTCCTTCAAAATCAGCCCCATGAACAGATAGTCCAACAGATCGAAATGGGCAATTTCGCCAGTAGGGAAAAAATCTTCCAGGTTTATCGTAATCAAGCCACTATTGGCTACCCGGTTTACGAGCGTGTCTTGCATGCTTTTGCATTTTTAAAGTAAAACCTATTCAATTTCGGAATTGGGATTGTGGATTTCGGAGCTTTCCAGGCCTGGGACTTCTCCGAAACCTGAAATCCCCATTCCGAAATCCCTTGGTTCTTCAATGTCTTCAGGTTCACCGATGAGGTTTTCCGGGTCTTTGAATTCTTTAGGCTGGGGCAGATCTTTGATGCTTTTTAACCCAAAATAATTCATGAACTTGTCTCCGGCACCGTACAAAAGTGGTTTACCCGGGCCTTCACTCCGGCCCACAATAGAAACAAGTTCCTTCTCCAATAGTTTCTGGATGGCGTAATCAGAATTGACGCCACGAATTTTTTCAATCTCGGTTTTTGACACGGGTTGCCTGTAAGCGACGATGGCCAGGGTCTCCAAAGCAGCGCGAGAGAGGCGTTTGCGGGTTCTTTGTTTGAGTAGGGTGCCAACGGTGTTGTGATAGGCTCCTTTGGTCAAAAATTGATAACCTTCGGCAATTTCGATCAATTCAAAAGCGAAGGATTCGTCCTGATATTTTTCAATCAAGCCCTGAATCGCCTTTTCTATTTCTTCCTGGTGGAATTCCAGTCCAAAGGTTTCTTCCAAACAAGCCCGAATATCGGTAAAAGAAATGGGGGCATCCGCAGTAAAAACCAAACTCTCGATGTGTTGTGCCAAATGCTTCAAGGCCAATGTAGTTTTGAACGTATTTTAAGGATGTAAAAATAATTCAGATTTTGGGAAAAAAGACATTTCTTAGTAAGATGCTCAGGACAATGAGAAAGACAAAGGTGCCTCCGGCAATCCACCAGGCGCGTTGGGTGTAGTTCTTTTCGGTCTCTTCCGTAGATTTTCGCCAGCGGTTTTTTGGTGTATCCACATCTACATTGATCTGGCACGAGTAAGTAAACCCGGCCTCTTGTCGATCCAGTTTCAGTTCGCAGAGTTCTTCTTCGATGAAAAAAGAGTAAGCTTTGGAGTGTTGTACATTAAAATCAATCAATACGATTTTTGAGTTACAGTGCACGACCAAGTGCCCGTCTTTGTCGCCATGAAAAAGACCAATGAGGTAAGGTTGTCCGAGGTCGTTGGTAAAACGCCAAAAAGATTCAGCCATGGGAATATGGTTTGAGTGCACAACAAAATTGTGGCAACGCACCCGTAGAGACGCAAGATCTTGCGTCTCTACTGCCTCTCCAAGTTAAAGTTATTCTGGCAAAAGCGAAATAGGGGCTTGAAATTAAGTGTGTTAAATTTTTATTGCTTCCCCCAGAGCTAGCACTTTATATGGCTGTCCCATTTTTTCGGCGTGGTCGATGAATGTTTGAGGATCGGCTGTATTGAATTCAAATAGGTCATAGTGGTGGGGAATCACCAATTTGGCCCCAATGGCGAGGCCCAATTCCACAGCTTCACGGGCATTCAAATTGCCAGCTACGCCACGCGCTGGGTCGTTGCCATTGATGGGCAATAAGGCAATGTCTACTTGGAAGGGTTTCAATACTTCCTCCAATCCTGGGTACCAGAGGGTGTCGCCACTGTGGTAAATCTTCCAGGTGCCAAATTCAAGTACATAACCCATAAAACGGCAATTGCCCAGGGCATCCCTTTCCAGTTCATTGTGTGCAGCAGGCACTCCATGTAGGGTGAATGCCCCCAGTTGTAGATTTTGGCTGTCATTCAAACCCAAGGGGAAATCACGCGCACAGCCTACCCTTTCTACCACAAAATCCCGGTTGGCTTCCGGAATAACAAAAGCGACTTCGGGGTTGTTGGCTAAAATCGGCTGCAAGGTCTCTGCGTCCAAATGGTCGGTATGATTGTGGCTGGAAGTCAAAACATCAATGCCTTGCAGCAGTATAGGGTCTATGACTCGTTCGCTGATGCGCACGTGTGGTTTGTTGGTTTGGGCATATTTGCGGGTGAGCGAGTCGGAAAGGTAGGGGTCAAAAAGTACCCGTTTGCCCTGCCATTGTAACAAAAAGCCACTCTGACCCAGCCACCATATTTGAAATTGTAGGGCATCGGGTACTTGTTGCACCACTTCTGTCCATAGTGATTCGTCCTTGCGCAATGCAGCTTTTAGCATAAAGGAACTGGTTTGAAAAATTTACAAAAGATTATTTATCAGTAAATTAGATGAAAGAATCTTCTTCCTTCCTGCAAATCTGGGTTGGAACAAGCGCTGTGTAACTGGTAGTGCATCTACTCAGTCATCCTTCTATCTTTGTATTACCAAGTCACCAGAGAAAAAGCACCAGGTAGGCCGGTGATTTAATGTACACAAAACCCAAATTATGAAGCAATTTTACCCATTCACCCCAAATTCCAATCACTTACCCCCAAGCGGCTGCTACATCGTCATTACCGATGATACTCAGCTGGGTCGCTAAATTAATTTTGACTAGGTAAAAAATGTTTGGCCTTTTTTGCATCTTTACCCTTATTATAAGCTCTGTTCCTAAGAAATATCCAGCAGCCCATGTTGATCAAACGCTTACTCCTCCTTTTTAGCACCCTGATCCTTGGATTCAGCGTGTTGCATGGCCAAAAAAAGGACTCCACCAAAACCATTTTCGACTTCATGGCCCTCGGCGATGTACTTGAAATGGAATTGAGTACGGATATGACCCTGCTCAAAGATCAAAAAAAGACCAATGAATACCAACCTGCCAGCATAACTTTTACCGATGCTGCGGGTCAAGTCCAAAAATGGGAGGTCAAACTGCGTTCTCGTGGAAAATTCCGCCGCCGCATTTGTGTGCTGCCACCGCTCAAACTCAATTTTAACAAAAGTGATTTGCAAAAAGCGGGCCTGGCCAAAGATGATGAGCTCAAACTCATTACCCATTGTGTGGAAGGCTTCGAGGGCAAGGAGTTTTTGATGCGGGAATATCTGGCGTACAAACTCTATCAAATGATCAGCCCTTATGCATTAAAGGTGCATCTGGTAGAAATCAAATACCGTGACAGCAAAACCAGGGCTAAAACCAATGGATGGGGTATCCTCATGGAAGACGAGGCCAGTATGGCCAAACGTTGCGGAGCAAAGCTATGCGACGATTGTTTTTCCACCCCCAAAGACAGCCTCAACATGGAGCAGGTTAATGCAGCTTGTCTATTTGAATACATGATTGGTAATACCGACTGGTCCATTCCAATGGTACGCAACGTAAAAATGTTGAAGTTTAAAGACGGGAGCAAGGCCGCCATTGTTCCTTATGATTTTGACTTTTCGGGCTTTGTCAATGCCAGTTATGCATTGCCCAATGCCGATTACAAACTCACCAGCATCCGCGAGCGCATTTTCCTGAGTTTGACCCAAAGCGATGCCGAAATTGCTTCTACCAAGGCACTTTTTGAATCCAAACGCGAGGCGATGATTGAACACATCAAAGGATTTAAAGCATTGAGTGCGGCCGGGCGTAACGATGCGGTGAATTATCTCGAATCATTTTATGAATCTCTAAAACAGCCACTGCGCAGGCCGTAAATATATTTTTTAAAAAAATAGACTCATTGGGTGTAATTTAAATAGGTTTTGGTGTTATACAATTAATCGCTAACACACTAAACCTAAATTGCCATGAGGTTTTACTTGCTCCTCCTCGGGGTGCTGGCCAACATTGTGCTACACGCCCAAACTCAACAATTTTCTTACGCTGTATTTTTCGACACTGACCAACATGTACTTACCGCTGAAGCCCGCAATCAACTGAACAAAGCACTGGATGATTTAAAATACGCCGACACTTACCAGATTCAAATTCAAGCATTCACCGACAATCAAGGTAGCAATACCTACAACTACACCTTGGCGCAACGCCGAGCCACTTCCGTACTCGATTTTTTGAACTCGCTGGGATTAAAAACCCAAACCTCCCGTTTGGAAAGTTTTGGAGAGGACCACCCCGTATCTGACAACAATTCTCCAGAAAGCCGCCAAAAAAACCGCCGGGTAGATGTGGTCATCAAAGCTCAGTTTGTCAATTCGATTGATGCTTTTGTTGGGAAACTCGGCGAAGGCCGCACCCAATATTACACGATCGATCCTACCCAAGCCAACCGGATTTTTGCACAAAAAGGCACCCTGGTACTACTTCCCGCCAACTCCTTCGTGTTACCCAATGGCCAAGCAGTCAGCGCCAAAGAAATTACGCTGAGTATTGAAGAGGATTACAGCCTTAGTGATATGTTATTGGCTGGCCTAACGACCAGTTCAGGCGTCAAGCCCCTAATCACGGCAGGGATGGTGAACATTAAAGCAACTGCGCAGGGTCAGGAACTGAAGCTGGCACCAGGAGTGGAAATGGGTCTGGGCATGCCCATCCAGGGAGGAAATTTTGACAAGGAAATGGAGCTCTTCCTGGGGGGGAAAGATCCCCATGGCGGCAGTCGGGTCAATTGGCAAGCCACCCGCCGTCGGGCTGCTCCGGCACCAAAGGAACTGCGCCTGCCCAACAACCGCCCTCGGCAACCCCGCGAGTTTGATTTTGTCAATGCAAAAATGGCAGAATTGCCTAAACTACCCAGTCTGCCGAAGAATGCCAAACCTATTTATCCGCGTTTACCCAATCGGGAAAAAACCACGGTAGGGAAGACCTTCCTGGAAGAAAT
>JAIXOO010000044.1 GCA_027486765.1 Saprospiraceae bacterium | reverse complement strand
TGAACGTAGCGACCAGGGCCTGATGATCCACTGAATGGTTGGCGACAAGGTGTGGGTTATTCGCCTTTACTCCAGCAGTCATTCCAAAAACAAAAGCAAAAACGATCAAGAGATCGGCAGCTATAGAAGGCTTAGGGTTTTTCATAGCAACTTGTATTTTAATGATGCTTCAAAGTTGGGGTTGTAGGGGTAAATCTGCTAATGCCATCGAGAATTCGTAGGGATTTGTCTGTTATTCGTGGCATTTTTCCATAATCCGTAACTTAGTGCATTAACTTTCTTCACTAAGTCTTCTTGTAGCCAGGGTGAAGTTTCCTACTTCAGCCCCGCCATCACCTCCGTTTTTTGGCGGGTAGAGATGGGGATGACGGTTCCATCCGTGAGCAAGAGGCTGTCACCATCCTTTTTGAGGAGGGAGCGGACGTACTTGCGGTTGACCAGGTGCGACTGGTGGGTGCGCAGGAAACCGTGATCCGTGAGTAGGTTCTCGAAGTCGCGGAGGGATTTGGTGATCAGGAGCTTGGTACCATCCAGGAGGTACACATAGGTGTAGGTGTTTTCGGATTGGCAACGGAGGATCTGATCAGGTTCCACGAAGTCGACGCGCTCAATGGAGGGCAGGGCGATTTTGGGTTGCTGCTGCGGGTTGCGCAGGTTGTCGAGGAGTTGCTGGAGCTGAAGGTTGCCCCAGCGGGCCAGGAGCTTTTCCTGCACCTTGGCCACTGCGGCTTGCACCTCGGTGGCGTTGATGGGTTTGAGCAGGTAGTCCAGGGCCGCGAACTTGATGGCACGCAGGGCGTACTGGTCGTAGGCGGTGACAAAGATGACTTCGGCTCGCACGGGGTGGATGGATTCCAGGAATTGGAAGCCGTTTTGGTCGGGCATCTCGATGTCGAGGAAGATGAGGTCGGGCTGGGTTTGGAGGTAGAGGGCGCGGCCTTCGGTGGCGTTCATGGCCTGGCCGAGGATTTGGACCTGGGGGCAGGTTTCGGCCAGGATGCGGGCGAGGCTGCGGTGGTTGTGGGGTTCGTCGTCGATGTGAATGGCTCGGATCATTGTGTTTTTGTTTGCCCATGGATAAATCCGTGGGTTAGGTCAAGCAGGTTGGGGCGTTTTTTCCCACGAATAAATTCATGGGATGTTTTCCCACGACTAAAGTCATGGGGTGGGGCGGTATGGTGGCCTCCCACGGATAAATCCGTGGGTTGGCGGGGGGCAACCACGAAGGGTTGCCCTTACAGGGGGATCGATAGCTGCACCAGGGTACCCGTTTGACCGGGTTTGAGGTGGCTGCGGTCGATCACTTTGAGGGTGATTTTTTCCTTTTTCCCCTCGTTGAGTAGGTCGATGCGTTTTTGGGTAGTTGCCATACCTTGGTGGTCGCGGGTGTCCAGGAGTTTTTGTCCCCGGCGTTGCGCTTCATCGATGCCGATGCCATTGTCGAGGATAGAGATACCGATGCGATTGCCACTTTCGGGCCAAATGCTGATCTTGAGTTCTTTGGGATCGGTGCCGGGGCGCAGGCCGTGTAGGATGGCATTTTCCACAAACGGTTGGAGCAGCATTGTGGGGATTTCTACATTACTTTGGTCGATCTCGGGGTGCACATCAAAGGCGTAATGAAAAGGCGTACGGAGGGCTTCGAGAGAGCAATACTTTTCAAGGGCGGCCAGTTCCGGAGAAAGTGGGATATAAGTATCTTTAGAACTATCCACCACATAGCGTAAGAGTTGAGCCATTTCGTCAAAATAGCGATTGGCCGCGGGCTTATTGTCTGCATTCATCAAATCCTGAATAGAGCCCAATGAATTGAATAAAAAATGAGGGTTGAGCTGAGCGCGGAGACCACTGAGTGCCAATTCAGTACGTGAACGTTCCCGTTGAATGGACTTAAGCCTGCGGCGGTATGTCCAATAAACGATCCCCAACAAAATGAACCCCATACCAAGGCGAAAATAGTTGAATCTGGATCGAGTGACTTTTGCATATTTAGCCCCAAAAAAATGTAGATTCTTTACACTAGCCAGCGCACTCGGCTCAAGTTCGAGCTTTAAATACCAGTTATCCTTGTTTAAATTGTATTTTTCCACCAAGAAATAGCCGGGAGTTCTGGTTTTTTCTTCCCAGGTGTAGAGTCTGTAAGCACGGCGCCCTCGGGCAAATACTTCTCCGCGCGATTTGATGATCCATTTGCGTTTGAGCGCCAAAATACTATTCGCTGAGATGGTGGCTTTTACTTTACTATGGCCAAATAGCCAAGTTCTTTCTACATAGTCACCGTATAAATTTTCATGAATTTCCTGGAGCATTGTCCGTTTGCGTTGATACAATTGATGATACTCAGGATCTTGGTATTTTTCGGTATTGAGTTCAAATATTTGGCACGTTAAACCATCATAGTTGAATGATTTTTCAAAGGCAATAACCTTGGTGTGATAGATTGTTTTTAACGCAATCAAGATAATGTCCCGGTATTCTGCCGTTGCGGTGACTCGGTACAAATGCTTATCAAATACATTATAAGGAAAAACATCAATCGAGTGAGTGACAATGTTGCTCCAAAACCCACACCATTCTGTAGGAATATGATTAGAATACTTCGCATTGTGTAACCAAGCTTCATCCAGCTTTGTCAGGCACAACATCCGTTGAGCTCGGTTTGATTGTGGATCTGCACTAAGTAAATCACGGACCCATGCTATATTTTCTACGTAAGGTTGGAAAGTGCGTACGCGTTGCATGTGCAAAGAATCATCCAATGCATTGGCAAACGACCTGCCCGTGAATAACACCAGCAATAGCATCGTAAAAACCAAATCAGGGAAGAGTGCCGTTATTTTTTCATTTTTCATTTTCATATTGCTTTATTGATGCTTCAAAGTTGGGGTTGTAGGAGTAAATCTGCTAATGCCATCGAGAATTCGTAGGGATTCTTCTTATATCCGTAGCGATTTTGCCGAAAAACGTAAAACAACATCGTGTGGAAAAATAAGCAATTGAGTCATTTGAGGGTAATTTAATTTGGTTTTAGATTCTGATTGGGCAGCACTAAAGCTGCTTTTACGTTTTTTCGTAAATTGCCCTATGAATAGCAGTCAGCCAGCTCAAGGTTGGCCCAGAAAAGCTTATCATTTTATTGATCAGACGAATGGCAAAAAGCAGCAAATCACTCCTAGTAGACCAGACTGAAATCAGTTGGATATGGGTAGATAAAGAAGAGTACTTTTCCCTTACGGACATAGCCAAAAAATTTGGAGAGCCACGCATTGTCATCCAAAACTGGATGCGAGCCAGAAACACCATCCATTTTTTAGGGGTGTGGGAGACCATTCACAATCCAGATTTTAACCGCATCGAATTCGATGCCTTTAATCACGGCTAAACAATGGCGCGAATCCAATCCGAAACTAAAAGGGAACGTCCGGGATCATGCCAGTGCAGAGCAACTACTGGTATTGGCAAATCTGGAAAACCTGAATGCTCATTTAATTAAAGAGGGATTGTCCCAAGATGAGCGCCTGGAAAAATTGAATGAAATAGCGATTTACCAGATGGAATTGTTGTCGGATCCCCGGAATACGCAAAGTTTGAAAAGATTGGAGTAAGGGGTTGAAATGAGCTAATGCATTGGATTCATATGTTTTGAAAAATCCTGATTTTTGCTTAACTTGACTTTTTGTTTCATATAAAGCTATAGAAAACCATGATTGAGGTAAGTACCACTACTGGCATCCAGCAGAAGTATCAGGATGCCACCGTGCGGGTAGAAATCCCGCAAGACAATTTTCTGGAACTGGCAACTATAGGGTATCCCTGGGAGTTGGTGCAAGAGACCGACTGGGGGTATCTGTGCATTTTGAGCATTGCTGCTTTCAGAGGGAATACGCTACAGCTGTACAGTGAACTGAATGAGGATGTTTATGTGGAGTTGGAAGAGGTGTTGGCTGTACGGTAATTAAAAAGAGCCATCGGGTAGGACGGCTCGTGTATATACAAAAACAACAAAAAACTGGTCAAGACGGTCAATCTTGATGCTACAAAAGTAAGGAATAAAGTACGTATAATCAATTTTTTGTTTGACTTTATTTTGAAGATTACGAATTCGTTGGCTTTAAAAACGAACCAGTCTCAATGGTTCCGAGCAGTAGCCTAAAAAATCGATGGATGAGGTACCTTAATAGGGTAGGCATCCGACATCCACCACTTTAATTGTAAAATTTCCATTTCAAAGCAGGTTTAACAAAGAGAAAATAGGCTGAGTGGCCGATTATCCGATTTTGATGCCTTATGACAGCATCTAAAAAATGATCGAGACATAGGGAAGTTAAAGGATAGTAAGCACCAATAAGCAATATACTGCCACTAACAAACTTCAATAAACGACTCAAAATAAGGCTCTTAAAAAAAAGGTTGACGTTTTCGTCATACCCTTTAGGGGCTGTCCTTTCATCTTTACATGACCCTCTACATCTTTGTACTGCTGCATTGAAATGAACAAATGAAGCAATTTCTGTTATATGCCGCTGCTGCAATTTTTTAACCGAAGCATTAATGCAATGGTCGACAAAGAAAAAATTAGATCAGATATTAAAAGCCTGGTGGAAAACGATGAACTAAGCGAAGCTCTAGAGGCCCTAGAGCTATTGGCAGGTAGCCGTAATAAAGAAGTCCCTTCTTTAAAGGGACGATTATCCAGAACAAGAATCGCCTACCGTCAGGGAAAAATACAATATACAGAATCAGATATGTTACTAAATCAGATCTCTTTGGCTATCATGGAATTGACTTATGAACTATAAAGCCAGTTTGTACAGATGATGTAGTTTTTGGTTTGAAATAAAAAAGATTTTTTTTGTTGAATTTGTTTTTAAATGATTAGATTCTAAGGGTAAATTTTGTATCTTTACATTAGATAAACCGATGTAAATCAAATCATACCTTTTAAAATCTTAGGTTTTTGAAAAACAAACATTTAGGCAGCCTTACTACTCATTATCTCCTTGTTCCAGTGCATATTTGTGACCTGGTGATAGCAAGAAAAAGCTTCCGCGAATTTCAGATTTACATGTTCCTCAAAGCAAAGTTCAGCGGCCAAGCTAAATTAACGCCTGCTGATATTGAAAGCTTTGCTCGACAACTTGGTATATCTAAAGACACTATTGATAATTCCATTGCTACGCTTAGGAAGTGGAACTGGATAGGTTATAATCCTAAATCCGGATATTACTTCTTCCGGGGGTTTGAAAAAATTAAACAGATCGAAAAACTGCGGAGCAGATCAGCCGTATGGCTTGCAACGCATAAGGATATTCGCGATTTTCATCGATTCAAAGCATTTGTAATCGGTGTCTCATTCGGAAACCTAGTGAAAAAACAAAAATGGGGGGAAGTTTGCAAACTCAATCCGGAACAGCTAAAAGGGAGTTCCTATCACCGCTTGAGTAAGCGGCTTCCCAGCCATTTTCCTCTAGCCTGTAATGCACTGGCTAAGATTTTCAACATCTCGGTATCCACAGCATCAGTGTACAAAAAGCTTGCAAAAAAATATAAGTTTTTGTCTGTACGGCGGAATCAGAAAAAAATCACTTCCTTCAATCTAATGGATGTAGAGAAGAAATCTTTAAAAGGAAGTGGAATCCCCGCCCGATTTGTTCACGATTTTAAAGAGGCATATCCCGAATATGCAAAACGTGTAAGGATAAAAGAGGGTTATTTATACCTTGACGAACCAGATACGGCAAAGCCACTGATGGAGTTCAAAAGAAAGCATGTCAAACGAGCATAATGGTGATTTTCGGCAAAAATATAAATATAGTTGTATTAGGTAAAATTCGTGTCGACCCCTGCCACCAATACTCTCTATTTACCCCTTCTTTTGATTATTTGAATTGAAAGGAAAGAGAATAAGAAATGGGCTTGTATCCCTTTTAATATGTTTCGATTTCTTCCCTTTTTTCTACATAATTTAACGCACTATTAATCAGGTTTTTAACCCTGATTAGCGAGTTAGTGAATCACCTCTTTCAATACGTCCTCATGGTAGGTTCTGACCTGACCATAACGCTCATCATGCGCAGCACCGGTGGGAATATCCTTTTGGCGGCTTAATGCCGCTGCGGTTTTTCCCCATTCCTTGGCCTGGTGAAGCGGGCAGGGGATTTTATGTAGATTGCAGTAGCCAGCGATGGTGTAGTAGTGGTCATCGACACTGATGATTTTGGACTCCAGCTCATCGAGGCGTTGGGCGGTCTTGTCCAGTTCCTCTCTCACATTTTCATTGATGTGTTCCTGCTTCTCCCACTGCTCAGCGAGGAGGCGCAAGGTCGCCGCAAAGCCAGAAGGGGGAATACCCTGAAGGCGGGTTACTCCGGTAGTAATGAGTTCCTGAATGCGATCATACACCCATAATTCAAACTCAGGTGATAACCAGGCGGCAAACTTCAGTGCGAGTTTTTCATCCATCCAGGTTCCTTGTAATTCGGGGACACCACCCTTAATCACTCGCAGTACTTCCCGCGCCATTCCTCCGATATCGGAATCACGATATCGGGATTCGAGAAGCAAAATATAGTCCCTTGTGCCTTGAAGCGCCAAAAAATGGCCGATCTGCTTTCGGAATGGTCGGGCCATTTCGGTAGCATTAATCATCTTGTTACCATCAGCGAATTCAAAGCTGATCGTCTGGCCTCCGTAATCAAATTTAGTTACACCACTCATGCTGCAAAGTTACCATTCTTTGTGGAAAAGTGACCGGGAGTGCCTGGAAAAGGTGGCTTTAAGTTCCTTACTTCCTACAATAAAAAGACCGGAAGCGCATAGCGTCCCGGCCCTAAGTAAAACTAAACCCCAGTTAATGATCTTGTAGCGGTAGGAGCGGATATTGTCCCGCCGCAACAATTCTGTGGCAAGATAAATTCAATTCCAACAAATTGTAAATTACTCTTCAAAAAAATGTGCCTTTGCCAGCACCTCGGCTTCCAGCTCCCGGAGCCGATCTCTTAGCCGCTCGATGCCCGCTTCTTTTTCCAGAAAGTCTTTGCGTTTACCCAGGAACTCCACCGGGCCGATGTTCTTGGCGGCCAGTTCTTGTTGCCAGTAGGAGAGGAGCTCGCGGTCGAGTTCCAGGAGTTGGAGGGCAGCGGCCAGTTCGCGGCGAAGGCTGAGGTGGCGCTCCAGGTAGGGGAAGAGGGCCTCCTTGTCGCGGCGGGCGGCGACTTGGGCTTGTTCGAGGATGGAGAGGCGCTTGGTGGCTCGGGTTTGTTTGTCCTTTTTGGCCTGGTAGATGACGGCGGTGGAGTAGGAGAGGCCGGGGCGGGGAGCGCC
The DNA here is from genome assembly GCA_027486765.1 of Saprospiraceae bacterium. GTDB lineage: Bacteria > Bacteroidota > Bacteroidia > Chitinophagales > Saprospiraceae > Haliscomenobacter. The sequence goes on along the minus strand of JAIXOO010000044.1, from coordinate 28,645 downwards.
AGTAGGGGTGTAGGCCAGGCCGAGGGCGGGGAGGTACTTGAGCCAGTTGCCACGACGGGATTCCTGGAGCTCGAGGAGGGAGGAATGGGCGGCGTGGGCGTGGAAGGTATCGATGGAGGCGTGGAGGGTTGCCAGGGGCGGGAGGGTATCGCTGCGCCATGGCTCCGCTCTCCCACGGCTAAAGCCATGGGGCGCTTTCCCACGACTAAAGTCATGGGGTGGGGCGGTATGGTAGCCTCCCACGGATAAATCCGTGGGTTGGCGGAGGGCTGCGCCGAATGCGGGGAGACTAGGCAGCAGGAGCAGGGTCAGGAAGCTGAAGCTAAGGAGAATCGTTTTCATGGGACGAGGGTTTCGGGTACACGGAGATCGATTTCAAAATCAAAGGCAGCGGCGTAGCGCTCTTCGTAAACATCGACGCAGCCCTGGAGCAGGGTAGGGATGGGGCGAGAGACTTCGGCGTAATACCGGTAGCCGGGCATGCGGATGGCCTGGAGCTGGAGGCTGGTGGTACAGCACCAGTTGGGGGATTCCATGCCTTCAAAGTCAAGCCAGGGGTCGACCCAGCTGGAGCCGGGGGACCAGGTGACGCCGTCGGCGGGAGCCCAGTGGCCGTGGACGGTGACGGGGATGAAGTAGGTGCGATCGTCGAGGGTGCAGGCGGTGGTGGCCAGGCAGAGGAGGAGGAGAAATTTGGTTTTCATAGCAAAATGAATAGTGATGAATGATAAATGATGAATGGGGGCTGCGGTGGGTAAGACCGAGCGTGCTTTGCTATGAATAATTATTAAGGTTGGTGAAACTTGGTTGTGGAGATGAGTGCCGAAGTGGCGTGATTGCTGGGGGCAAAGATAAGGGGATTTGGGGAATGGGTCAAGGGCTCCCACGGCTAAAGCCATGGGGTGGGGCCGTAGGGTGGCCTCCCACGGATAAATCCGTGGGTTGGCTGGAGGTAGAACGGATTTTGGCAAAATGTCTACGGATTTCAGTTCAATGCCTGCGAATTCCAGATTGCGAGGCTGCGGCAGGAGGGGTTGTTTGATCTTTGAAGGGACAACAAATTTTAACCTTTTCAACTTCATCGACATGAAAAAGCTATTCACGTTTGTTTCAAAAGTCCATGCCTGGTGGGTGGGACAGTCTATATTGCCTTTTATCCTGAGTGCCAATTTGATTGCCTTTGTATTGGGTATTCCGTTGGTACTGCTGCTGTTTAACCTGGATGAAGAAAGTATTGGTGGCCCGGAGTTGGAAAAATTGGGGGACTGGGGCACATTTCTGACGGTGGTCGTAGCGGCACCTTTGCTGGAGACCTTGCTGGGGCAATCCTGGCCGATCCGCTTACTGCAACGCTGGTACCCACGGGAACGTTTTTGGCTGCCCTTGGTGGTGTCTACTTTGGTGTTTTCGGCAATGCACCTGACTTATAGTGTTTGGTATGCAGTGCTGATTTTACCGATAGGGGCTGTGCTCAGTTATACTTATTTGCTGTATCAGAAGCGGAAAGGGGCTAGTTATTGGGTGACGACGGGGGTGCATGCGGTGCGGAATTTGATTGCGCTGGGGGCGGGATGGCTGGTGGAGGGGTAGGGCGATTGCGAGGGTCGCCCTTACAGGTAGATTGGTTCTAAATTTAACTTAGTTTTCAACTCCGAAGGGTAGGCTGCTCAGAACCAATCAACCCTACCCACTTCGCAGCACCCGTCGGCTCGTCCCTCGCTCGACTAGTGCTGCTTCGTTCCCATTTCCTGTCTGGCTGTTTTTCTTTTTTGCTCACTGTCCATTGGATGGAGAACTATCTGGCAGGGAAAACAACACTCGAAAACCGAAAACACTGTGGCGACTAGTGGGCTCGCTGTAGGAGCGGGACGAGGAGCGGCAATCTTGAGGATTTGAGTCGGGTCCGTGTCCGCCGCGCAAAACCTGGAATTTATCCCGCTCAAGACCGAACCAGGCTGATCCATCAGTTGTAGCATCTTCATAGCTGTCATGCCATTGGTCTTCGCACCATTCATACACATTTCCGCTCATATCGTACAAACCCAGCTCATTCGAGAGTTTGATGCCAACCGGCTTGGTTTCACGGTGGCTATTGTCACCGTACCAGCCTACTTCGTCCAGCTTATCTCCGCCAGCGTATTTGTAGGCGGGGCGCTGGTCGGGGTCTTTGCCACCCCGGGCGGCGTATTCCCATTGGGCTTCGGAAGGCAAGCAGTAGCCGATCTTTTCCGGTTTCATAAAAATATCGATGGTGTTGGGGTAATCTACCTTCTTTGCGGTTTCTATGTCCAATGGCTGGGTAAACTCCACATCGGTATAGTACACGGCGGGATAACCGCCCATTTCATTGAGACGATTGCAGAAGGCAGCGGCATCGTACCAACTGACGCTTTCGATGGGGCGCCGGAGGCCTGGGAAATGAGCTGGATTTTCGCCTCCAACTACTGCAAGCCACAGGGCTTGGGTGACGGGGTGTTGGGAGAGGTAGAAATCGGAAAGTTGAACCTTGTGGATGGGTTGTTCTCTCTCTTCTTCATTGCTACCCATCATGAAGTGACCTGCTTCGATTAGGATCAAGTCGAAGAAAGAACCATCTGGAAAATGTTGGCGTTGGCGTTTTTCCAAGGTGCTTTGGCTTTATTTCAGGAAAATTTTGCCTGCTTTTAAATCCGTCCAGATTTGTTTGGCTACGTTGCGCAAATCCCAATTGACTTCTTTTTCGTATTCCAGAATAGCCGGGATGATGGGAATCTTGAGCTTGAACTTACCTTTTACATCGGTGTAATCGGCTGATTTGCTATTGAGTAGTTTTAATTTTTGGGCCAGTTCTTCTGGTAAATTACTGAAGTGTTCCCCAATCATGGAGTTGATGCGCTGGATGATGATTTCCAGTTCGTACTCATTGGTAGGCTTCTGGTCAAGATCGTGAAAATATTGCGCCAACTCTGTGCGGGTGCTTTGTGAGGTATCCAAAATGGCGATAAGTTGCTGGTCTTGGGCACTGAGTTGGGTAAGGACAGCATCGAAGCCTGCATCCAATTTCGTTTCCATCCGGCTGATGTCTTGACTGATTTGCTCCGCTTTTTCCAGTAAAACATCAAGCTTGGCCTTACTTCCTTCATAGTTTTCAAACCCATGAATGGACTGCTCTTTTCCCCGAATTTTGGTTCGATATGCTTCAATGTCGGTTTCCAAATCCTTGATTTGAAGCTTTAGGGTATACTTTTTATCAGCGTCGTAAGTTTTTTGAAACTCAGTTTCAAAATAATTTTTCTTGTCGATGATTAGATCCAATGCATCTGACAAGCCTTTGATTTCTTTTTCGATACCGTGCATAGAATTTGGTTTTGGTTTATGTCCGTCAGTTTTAACCTCTAATTTACTCCAGGGATAAACTCCAAAATCTTCTAAATCTTTCCTTTTATGAAATTTATCTTTGTAAAACATCCACTCCGTAAATGTTAGGTGCTGCAAAAACCTAGTGGATTTTATTTCTTCAGTGACTACATTCAAGGTTACCGCGATAATTTCATAAAAAGCCTGGGCATCATTCCCAAAGATATCCACTTGTATAGTGCGTTTGGACCAGTCTTCTCTTAATTCCACAAATGTATTCGAAACAGGCTCATGAAGAATACATCCATTGCCCCAAATCAAATTGTTGTAAATATTTCGATTTAGACTGACCATCAACTTGTTAACGATCCCTGCGGGTATAAATGGATCAAAATGAAATTCAAACTGAAGATTGGCCTTTTGTTGCAAATGTGGGTAATCCTCTATGGTTGGTTTAGGTCTGTTGAAAAGCGCCGAAGGGACAACATATACCTCCTTACCTTTTAGTTTGATTGGATATGCCAACTTATAGGCCAACATCAATTTCACCAGATTACGCCTTTCCAATTTTTCAGGGTATTGTTTCCATATTGCATCAAAAAATTCTTCTTTCAAGATCCCCTCATCTGTCACCAAAGGGTTATCAATGACATTACAAATGGCATCTTTCACCCAAATAGGATTTAGAACAATCCAGTTATTCAGATCCTTATTGTCTCCAAAATAAATGACGCTACCAATGCGGTCTAAAATGGTCAACCAGGCTTTTGCTTGCTCTTCATCTAAACCTTCCGCCTTACAAATTCCCCAATAATCTACATAATCAATGTGATTATTATGTTCCGCCTTTTTTTCTAATTGCTCTTTGACACGGAACCACTCTTGGCTATAGGCATTACTAAAAATATCTTTGCTTACCGACGGTAAAACTTCTCTAAGATATCCGATTAGCACATCAAAATTCAGGTATTCAGTACAACTGATTTTAACAAATTTGGTCAGGTTACTGAACGCTTTTCGGCTCTGTACTTCATCGATTCCTTCATCCTTGCAATCAATTTTATTCAGTACATATATCACTGGGCTCGGCCGATTTTGTTCTTGATCATAACTGTAAGCATTGACCATAGAGAGCCAATATTCCAGTCCAATGTAATCTTCCTTTACTGGGGTGTCATCATATGAAGTCACAAATAGATATAGTGACTTGCGGCTACAGAACAATTGCTGAATTTCGCGGTATCGACCTTGGCCACCAAAATCCCAAATATTCAACTGGTAGTCGATCGGATTTTCTAGATTTGTCAACTGTACAGGTAATTGATTTAAAAAATATCTTTCGACGATCAATCCTGGAGTGCGTTCATCTTGAGTGGGTAAATCAGCTGTAGGGTCTTGCAATTTGATTCGAATCGAACTTTTACCTACCTCTGGATTTCCTATTAAAATCAATTTTGCCTCATGAAGATATTGGGTTATTTTGCCTCGGATGGATTTTAAATAGGCTAAAACGGTACTCGCTGAGTTGTGCATGTCACCACTTCCAATTACGTCAGGAGGAATATTGGAAAGTGGATTTCCGGAAAGGTACAAAGTCTCTAATTTACTAAGTGCAAGGAAGTTGGTTGGTAGTTCATCCAGTTGGTTCCCTTTTAAATGTAAAATTTCTAACCCAGATAAAGTATCGAAAATTAACTCCTTTAACCTATTATCACTCAAATACAAATAGGCTAAACGACTAAAACCTGAAGGCAAAGAAAACCTTTGCATTTGATTCTTGCTTAGATCTAGGAATTGTAATTCGGGGCAATCTCCTTCAAAGGTTAGCTCTATTAATTGGTTGTTTTGAAAATATGCTTGCCGGAGGCTACTTAATCCAGCTGGAATGATAATGCGGTTTAATTTACAATTGTTTAAATAAAGATGAACTAAGTTGGGAAACGAACCAGTAAACTCAACATGAGTTAATTCTTGATTTCCAGCCAGATATAAATGCTCTAGATGGAATCCTTCTTCACCAATTATCAATTTTTGTAAATAGCTTTCAGACAAGCTTAATGCCACTAGTTTTCCTTCCTCATTTACTGAATAACTATTATTTCTACGGCGAACATGGTCAACTGAATCGAGTTTATTAAGTTTAAATCGAGTTATGATGTTTAGATCAAGTTTGTCCATTTCTTACAACTTATTGATTTATAATTATTTTTTTTTAAACGCGAACCTATTCCCACAAGTGGAACAGGTCTAAAGTACTAAAATATTCTTGCCTCAGATAGACCCTGAGCAATAATCTTTACATTAGTGCAAAAATTATAACATATTCTTTAACAGGTTAAAACTATTCATTTAGAAATAACACCACACGAAAGCCAACATTGTGATTCATAAATTGAGGATGGTCATTAAAACGACAGGTAGGTCTACAACTTTGTGGGTAATCATCCCAACTCCCTCCACGCAAAACCCTGTAGGCGCTTTTTTTTTCATCAAATTTTGATGAACCGTTTTTTAGCGCATTTTTTTGATAATTACCACTCCATTTATCGTCACACCATTCCCAAACATTTCCACTCATATCAAAAATTCCCAATTCATTTGATAGTTTCAGCCCCACTGGCTTTGTTTCGTTTAAACTATTCTCTGAATACCACCCAAGCTCGCTTAGTTTGTTTCCACCTGAAAAATAATAAGAATTTGATCTTTCCCCACCAGAGGCTGCATATTCCCATTCTGCTTCACTTGGAAGGCGAAATTTTTGACCTTTTTTTAATCGGATACTTTTATTTAGCATAGAAAAAAACTCCTGAGTATCCTCCCATGATACTTGTTCCACAGGGCGGCTGTGTCCACAAAACAATGAAGGATTATTACCCATAATGAATTCCCACAACTCTTGAGTCACCGGGTATTTACCAATAAAAAAGGATGAAACCTTCACCAAATGTAGTGGTTTTTCCCAAGAAGCAATACCTCCCATTCGAAATATTCCACCTTTGACAAAGACTAGCTCAGAAGTGCTGCAATTAGGTAATATGTGTGCAAATGAAAGTTTCAACATTTGTGTTAGCTTATATGCAAATTTAATTAAAAGTCTATGAGCATTCAAATTTCTGTTACATCCACACTCTAACTGAAACAATTTTAAACCTATTCTCGTCCCTCGCTCGACTTGCGCTGCTTCGTTCCCACTTTTTCTGGCTATTTTATTTTTTGCTCACGGGACCTATTGCGATGGGCCAGCTCAACTGCCTGAAGCGGAAAACAAGACTACCCGAAAACCGATGTCGGAGTTGAGATCAGCGGGGGCGATGGAGTAGCGTAACGAGGAGCGGCAACGTGGCGGACGGTTGTTCCAGGTGCCGCCGCGCAAAACATGAGAAACACCCTTTTTTTTATCTACCCAAGCCGATCCATCTTGCGGTGCGCCCTTGTAATTGCCATGCCAGGTATCTTCACACCATTCCAATACATTGCCACTCAGGTCGCATATTCCTAGCTCATTGGGCAACTTAAGGCCAACCGGTTTCGTCTCGTTATGGCTATTGTCTATGTACCAACCTACTTCATCCAGTTTATCGCCTCCGGCATAGGTATAGGCAGGGCGTTGGTCTGGGTCTTTTCCTCCTCGGGCGGCGTATTCCCATTCCGCCTCGGTAGGCAGTCGGAAGCCCTGGCCTGGCTTTAAACGGGAATCCAGGTTGATTTTTTTTAAAAACAACTGCGTGTCCTTCCAGGAAACTTGCTCCACCGGGCGTTTGGGGCCAATAAAGTAAGCAGGGTTATTGCCCATTACCGCAGTCCACAGCTCCTGGGTCACTGGAAATTTGCCAATGGCGAGGGTGGGTACGGTCACTTTGTGAATGGGCTTTTCGTCATCATATTTCTCTCTCCCCATCATAAAAGCACCTCCTGGCACGAGCACCAATTCAGACGTATCGATGTCGGGGTGAATGTGGGTAAAGGGCAGTTTGAGCATAAAGAGGCTGTTTTTATCGGGTTTTAGCATTTTAGCTAGCGCAGCGACAAAATAAAGAACAATGGGGATAAAATTTTGATTGGAGGTGCATTTTCGGATGTTTCACGTCGTTTAAATAAATCACAAAAATGGTTGTTCCCCTGGGCAAACGTATAAAATTGTTGTTGCCGTGCAATATTTTACGCATGCTTACCAACCCCTGGAGGGGCTACCGATTATACACAAATGGGCATTGTTGGCAAGATTGTGCTGGTGATTGAGTAAAGTGGTCTCCGAGGTAGGAGTTATGTGTGCCGACATTGGGTACTGCGGCAATTTTTGATACATACTATGCTTTGTGTTCGAGTGCGTAGGAGCCCTGATATTCAAGGTGAGATTGGCCAATTTAGAGGTTAAAAATCGGGTTATTTTCATGCCCCATAATGTACATTATGTTAAATAGAGTTACAAAACTCCTAAATTGATCCATTACATCTCCTATTCTTTTCCCGAAAAATTAAAAATTTCTAAAAAATAAAAAACTACAGTATATTGTACCTATTATATTCATCAATGCCATTTTTTTGTAACAAACCTTACAGTATTGACTGAATAAAAACAAACAACCTATATTATTACAAAACAATTAATGTTGTTTTGTAATAAAACAAACCTAAACCAGGACACCAATGCCCCCCCATGTTAACTCGGAAAAAACGCCTAAGCCAAAGAATGAATCAGACACTTCCCTAAGCGCCCTTACTCAAGACCGCGCCACTGAATCCAACGCCATCCAAATTCCGCAAATATCGTTACCCAAAGGCGGCGGTGCCATCAAAGGCATCGACGAAAAATTTCAGGTCAATGCGGCCAATGGAACGGCATCCTTCAGCATTCCCCTACCCTTTTCGCCCAATCGCAATGGATTCAATCCAGAAATGGCTTTGTCTTATAATTCCGGCACGGGGAACAGCTTATTTGGCATTGGTTGGGACTTAAGCACTACCTCCATCCAAAGACGCACAGATAAAAAATTGCCCCGCTATTTTGATACCAACGATGTGGAGCCGATCGATCAGGAAGACAGTTTTATGTTTTCCGGCGTGGAAGAATTGGTGCCTCATTTGACCCGAGCGGGCGAAAGCTGGAAGGTCAAACAAGCAACAAAAGACGGCTATACCATTAGAACCTATCGCCCCAGAATCGAAGGCAGCTTTGCGCGGATTGAACGCATCCATCATCCAGATAAAGGTTATTACTGGCGGGTCACCAGCCGGGACAACGTCACCACCTTTTTTGGCTACAGCAGCAATTGTCGCATTGCCGATCCCAAGGACCCTGCTAAAATTTTTACTTGGTTGCCTGAATTCAGCTTTGACGACAAAGGCAGTTGGATTTGGTATAGGTATAAGGCTGAAGACCAGGAAAATGTCAAAAACGAGGTCAACGAAAAAAATCGCTTCAACGGCAATGCCCCATTTTCCAACCTGCACCTTAAAAGCGTCAAATACGGCAATGCCACGCCTTATTACATCGATGATAGCAAGCCCTTCGAGCTGCAATTGCCCCTGAACGAACCCCACCATTTTGAAGTGGTATTCGACTACGGCGACCACGATGCCCTCAAACCCAAACCAGCGGAAGACACCAAATGGTCATCGCGCTCCGATGCCTTCTCTGCTTACCGCTCCGGCTTCGAGATGCGCACTTACCGCCTTTGCAGCCGGGTATTGTTGTTTCATACTTTTCCTGAATTGAATGGCAATTCACCTACCCTGGTGCGTTCGCTGGATTTTGATTACCTACCTGCCGATCAGCTTAAAATCAAAAGCGATCGCCCTGCCGAGTGTACCTATCTGATGAGCATTGTTCAGCAAGGTTATGTGCGCAAAGCGGATGGAACGTATTCTATGAAGGCCCTGCCCAAAATGAGTTTTGACTACCAATGGTTGCATTGGAACACCGAGGTCAAAACCGTAAGCGTCGAAAACCTGGTACACGCCCCCACTGGACTGTCCGGCAATTACCAATGGGTAGATTTGTACAACGAAGGCATCAACGGCATTTTGAGCGAGCAAGCCAATGCTTGGTACTATAAATCCAATCTTGGGGAAGACGCCCAGGGCAATGCGCAATTCAGCCACGCGCAATTGGTGATGCCCAAGCCCTCTTTCACAGGGATGGGCAATGGCGTGTTGCAACTCCAAGACCTCAATGCCGATGGTTTGAAGCAAATTGTCGTCAATTCGCCGGGCGTACAGGGCTATTTTGAACTCAGTGATGAAGGCGAATGGCAGCCCTTCGTGGCTTTTGTCAAAAACCTGAACCTCGATCTGCGTGATCCCAACGTGCGCATGCTCGATCTCAATGGCGATGGCAAACCTGAAGTGGTACTCTCCGATCAAGGCGCTTTTTGGTGGTGGGAAAACGAAGGCAAAATTGGCTACGATTCCCCCGAACTCGCCGTTAAGCCCTACGATGAAGAACAAGGCCCAGCCATCATTTTTGCCGACTCCGAACAACGCATTTTTCTGGCCGACATGAGTGGCGACGGCCTCACCGACATCGTACGCATCCGCAATGGCGAGGTTTGTTATTGGGCCAACCTGGGTTATGGCCGCTTCAGCGCCAAAGTCACAATGAGTAATTCGCCCTGGTTTGACCATCCCGAATTGTTCAACCCCGCCTATTTGCAATTGGCAGACATCAGCGGTACGGGGCCCAGCGATATCATTTATTTGGGCAAAAACAAATTCAAAGCCTACCTCAACCTCAGCGGAAATGCCTGGAGCGAGGCCACCGAAATAGAACCGTTCTTCCCCACAGAACAACCCAATAAAATAGCCGTTACCGATCTCTTGGGCAATGGCACTGCCTGCATCGTGTGGTCGTCCGAATTGCAGGTATATAGCCAGTCTCCCATGCGCTACATGGATTTGATGGGGGGCAAAAAACCACACTTGATGGTTAGCCATGAAAATGGCATGGGCAAAAAAACCGAGGTAGAATACAAAAGCTCGACCTGGTTTTATTTGCAAGACAAACTCGCCGGTACGCCCTGGATTACCAAACTGGCCTTTCCGGTACAGGTAGTCGCCAAAACCATCGTGACCGAATCCGTCACCAATGTGCGCTTCACTGCCCAATACAGCTACCACCACGGCTATTACGACCATGCCGAACGCGAATTTCGCGGCTTCGGACGAGTAGATCAAACGGATACCGAGTATTTTGACGTATTTTCTAAAACGGGCGCAGAAAATGTCGTTCCCGAGGAGCACCATCAGCCGCCAGTACTGACCAAAACCTGGTTGCATACCGGGGCATTTTTGGACAAAGAGCGGATTTTGAACCAGTTCAAACAAGAATACTGGTACGAGGAATATAAAAAACACGGCTATACTGCCACCCCCATTGAATATGAGCTGCCTGATGCGGTACTTCTGGCAGCCAATAATCTAGCGGGTTTTGACATCAATGCCTTGAGTGCTGAGGAATGGCGGGAAGCCCTGCGCGCCTGTAAAGGCATGACCTTGCGCCAAGAGGTGTTCGGACTGGATGCGGAAAAACGCATAACCGACCAAAAATTGGCCAAAAAATACACCGACGCCGATCCTGATTTCCTGAAATTTCAACAGGAAGTACGGCAAACCGAACAGGCGCCCTATTCGGTGGTCACCCACAACTGCGAAATCCAGCTCCTGCAAACGCGGGGTAAAAACCGCTACGCCGCCTTTATCGTCAAAGAAAGCGAAGCCATCACCTATACCTACGAGCGCAATCCCGAAGACCCGCGCATTGCGCATACCCTTAATATTGAAACTGATGAATTGGGCAATGTACTGGAGGCCGTATCGGTGGTGTATCCTCGGCTCCAAACCGAAGACCTGCTGAAAGATGCAGCAACTGACTCCGCAACGGTACAAAAGGCCAAAGTTGCTGCCCGCAAGGGACAGCAAAAGCAATGGATCACCTACACAAAAAACGCTTTTACCAAAGACATTGCTTTTCCAGCAAATTATTACCTGCGCAAAGGTTGGCAAACCCAAACCTACGAACTGACAGGATTAAAACCGGACAAAGCGATCTTTACAGTTCAAGAATTTAAAGGCAAAATCGAAGCTATTTCTGAAATACAGTACTTTGAAAAAAGTGCCGATGGAAGGGCACAAAAACGCCTGATCGAACAGGTCAAAACCAAATTTTACAACGCTGAATTGACCGGTCCCCTACCTGATGGCCAACAAGCCGTCCGAAGCATTCCTTTCGAAGCATACCAATTGGCCTATACGCCCAAACTCATCGACGATATTTTTAAACCCAGTCCTTTTTCGGCTCAGTTTGATGTGACCGAGGCCGATATGCGGGCTGGGAAATTTTTAAAAGATGAGGTCAATTGGTGGATTCAATCGGGAACCGTGCAACATCGAAGAAATGAGGAAACTTTTGAGGCGGTCAAAGCCCGCTTTTTTGCCCCAGTCGCTTATACCGATCCATCCGACAGCGTTACTCAAGTTTTTTACGACCCCTTGAATTTCTTCATGCAACGCAGCGTAGATGCAATAGGCAATGAAAGCCAGGTATTGAGGTTCAATTTTCGCACCCTATCGCCCGAGATTATGCGCGACATCAATGACAACATTTCAGCCGTCATCGTGGATGAATTGGGTATGGTGAAAGCAGCGGCAGTGGAGGGCAAAGCGCTCAACAATCCTTTGCAAGGTGAAGAAGGGGACAATCTGCTCGGATTTACCGAACAAACCGCAGGAAATGAGGCCCAAAATATCGCCGATTTTTTCAGCATTGCCAATGCGGTAGCGCCAATCGTAGCCAATACTATCTTGTTGCAACAACTTGCGCGGGATCTCCTGGGCAATGCCAGTGCGCGTATGGTGTACGATTTTACCCGCCAGCCCAGCGTAGTAGCCAGCATCGCCCGCGAGCAACATACCAAACAAAACCCCAACAACAGCCCACTACAAATCAGTTTTGAATACAGCGACGGGCTGGGCAAAGTGGCCATGAAAAAAGTACAGGCAGAGCCCGGCATCATTCAATTGCCCGATGGAACAACTATTGATACGGGCAATCAATTGCGCTGGGTAGGCAACGGACGTACGGTACTGAACAACAAAGGTAAGCCCATCAAACAATACGAGCCCTATTTTTCCACCACCCCAGCTTATGAGGATGACCCCGCATGGGTGGAACAAGGCGTAAGTCCAATGCTGTATTACGATGGTGCTGGCCGCAACGTCAGAACCGAATTGCCCGATGGCACCTTTACCAAAGCAGTCTTTGATGCCTGGAAGGAATTCCATTACGACGGCAATGATACGGTGAAAGACAGCGCCTGGTACCAACAAAGACTGGCCTTAGCCGACTCAAACCCGGATAAAAAGGCCGCTCAAAAATCGGCAATGCACCATAATACTCCTTCCTGTATGGTCACCGATACGCTCGGCCGCCCAACTTTGGGCATTGACCACAACCGTTGGGAGGACGCCAATGGCAACATCCAGGAGGAATTTTCCTACACCACTTCGGAATTGGACCTGGAAGGCAACGCCCTATCCATTACCGATGCGCGGGGCAATGTGGTGATGGCCTGGCGCTACGACCTGTTGGGCCATCGTGTAGCACAAACGAGTATGGATGCGGGCAAACGCTGGATGTTGAACAATGCCTTGAGTAACCCGGTCAAAACCTGGGACGAACGCCAACACGAATTTTCTTTTGTATACGATGACCTGCACCGACCCATCAAAAAAATCGTCAAAGGTGGTGATGGCCTTACGCCCTTGAATCATTGCTACGAGCGTATCGTGTACGGCGAAGGGCAGCCGAACGACAAACAGCGGAACCTGCGTGGGAAAGCTGCCATTTTGTACGACAGCGCCGGGAAAGTTCTTTCCGAAATCCATGATTTTAAAGGCAATTTGCTGAAAAGCACCCGCATTTTTGGCAAAGACTACAAAAATACGCCCCATTGGGACATCGTCAATCCCGACAGTTTGTTGGATGGAGAAGATTACACCTTCAGCACCAGCGTGGAATACGACGCGCTGAACCGCCCACTGCGCCAAACAACTCCCGACGGCAAGGTGAGCATACCGAGCTTCAATCCCGCAGGGCTACTGGAAAAAGTAAGCCTCCGCGAAGGCAACACCACTACCGATTTCGTCAAAAACATCAATTACGATGCCAAAGGTCAACGCACCCAGATCGTGTATGGCAATGGTGTAAAGACCCAGTACGGCTATGACCCCACGACCTTTCGCCTCACTCAACTGCGCAGCACCAAAAATGGCGGCGAAGTCATTCAAGATTTGAACTACACTTACGACCCCACGGGCAACATTACCCAAATTGCCGATCAGGCCATTCCAGAACGATTTTTCAACAACCAAATCATCAAAGGCACAAACGAATACACCTACGATGCGCTTTATCGCCTCATCCAGGCCAGTGGCCGCGAGCAGAATACCAATGCCCCCAATTTTGATTCCAGCGACAATTGGAACGATGCCATTGCGCTGTTTTCCCACAACAGCGGCGACAGCATGGCCATGCGCAACTACAACCAAAACTACCAGTACGATAGCGTAGGCAACATCCAACAAATACGCCACGAAGCAGGCGCCAATGGCTCCTGGACGCGCAACTATACCTACGAAAACACCAACAACCGCCTCAAAACGACCGCCATTGGCAATACTACCTACCTGTATCCCCACCACGCCCAACACGGGTACCTGAGCAAAATGCCCCACCTGCAACTGATGGCCTGGACTTTTAAAGAAGAACTACAAGCGACTTCCAAACAACGCCGCGTTGACGGCAGCAGCCCCGAAACGACCTACTACGTTTACGACGGCAGCGGGCAGCGGGTGCGTAAAATCACCGAAAATGCCGCCAATGCCGGGGTAAATCCCGGCAAAAAAGACGAGCGGATTTATATAGGAGGCAATTTTGAAGTGTACCAAGATAGCAGCGGCCTGGAGCGCCAAACCCTGCACATCATGGATGACACCCAGCGCATCGCGATGCTGGAAACCCGCACCCAGGGCGTCGACCCCGATACCCCAGCCCGATTGATCCGCTACCAAATGGGCAACCACCTGGGCTCAGTAAGCCTGGAACTGGATGGAGATGCCGCCCTGATCAGTTATGAAGAATACCATCCGTATGGAACGACAGCCTATCAGGCCCGGAATGCAGGCATCAAAGCTGCGGCCAAAAGGTATCGGTATACCGGGATGGAGCGGGATGAGGAGACGGGCTTGGAATATCATGGGGCGAGGTATTATTTGCCGTGGTTGGGAAGGTGGGGGAGTGCGGATCCGATTGGGATTGGGGATGGGGGAAATGTTTATAGTTACGTTAACAATAGGTTTTTATCATTTAAGGATATGAATGGGACCGATGGAGAACGATATAATGAACAAGCTCTAAATAAAATGACAACTGCTCAAATAGTAATGATGTTAAATAATCAATTCAGCGAACAAAATGGGCTAGTGTATGACTATGATAAATTAGGAAAAAGGGGTGAATTATTAAATAGATTGAAAGGTTATTTGCAATTATCAGAAAGATGGGAATATTCTCCTAAACCAAAAGTACATAAAGATCGAGATCCTATGGAACTCGATTTAGTATGTTCGCCCGATGGTTGCGTTGGAATGGTAGCTCCTCATTCGCAAATTGTGGCAGCACAAGACCGAGGAAGACAAGAATTTAGTGCTCAAGCTATGGCGGCGCTTGCCGCTTGGGCAGGCGCAAGAGCATCAAGACCAACTTTTAGTGTTCCAACAAGACCGTCTGGACCTGGTTATCAAAGTGGATCTCCAACGTATGATCCCAAGAATTTATCATTTGGAGGTAGAACAGGAATTACAATTCCTTCTAGTGCTAGATCACCAAACGCTAAGGCAAATGCAGGAGTATCAGTTCCTTCTTTACCCAAAACAGCTCCCCCTATCACTGCACCAAAAATAGACACATCGCATGCTCCAGGTGTACCTACTTCAAGAGGAGGAGGGGTAGATTATCGTCTCAGAGGGCCAGGAGATTTACGAGATGGAGCGAGAGCTATACATGATTTAGCTCCTATGTTTCCAAGTGATGTAAAAAGTGGTAGAGATGCAACAAGAACCCAACGAAGTACTACTGTTGCTTTAGCTGAAGTTCAATTATTAAATGGTTCTCGAGTAGTATATGGTTCCGTTTCTGGTGGTAATGAGAGTAGTGTCCAAAGACGGGATATGGTGCAACATGGAATCACTGTTGTAGGAGGGAAAGAACATGCAGAGGTGAATATTGCAAATGCTTTACCTCAGGGTGCAACTGTTATACGTTGGGGTATATCCTGGGGAGGACAACAACAAGGTGTACCTTGTTCCAACTGTTCACCAATTGTAAAAAAACTAGGAGGAAAAATCGAATAGTCCTGTCTTATCAATCGAATGGTCTAACATAAACTACTAAACCCAATGAATACAACCAATTTTTCAATTAAAGACTACAAACTAAAGTTTCCCTGCCTAAGGCTCACTTATGGCAAAGGTTGCTGCACTTCAACTATATTTTGGGCATTCAGCATGCCACTGTTAATAGCAAATTTTTTATCACCCCATTCCACACCACGACCAAAAACCTCAAACCATGAATAAAATAACTTTCCCCATCACCCACGAAACCCAAGGCCAGGCCCTGCGCGACCTCCAAGACGCATTGCTGGAATTCCTAAAGCGGAATATTTTTCCATTTACCCCACCGGAACTGGAGAATTTTAGATTCGAACTATCCATCGAGCGTGACGCAAGTCGCTACAAAGATGCTACCCGCAAATTGGTAAGCGTCTTCCAGGAAATGCGGGGTATCCAAGGCGATGGTTTTGTGGAGGAAAAAACCGCTACGGTGATGAACGAGTTGCTGAAGGAGTTGGGCATGTTTGAACCTGCGGTAAAAGCCAATCAGGCTCTGCGGATCATCAGTGGCCGGGTAAGCCGCTCCGATGGGCAAGCCTTTGCTGGGGGGGGGGTGCGCCTTTTTCAGGAAGCAGCAGCAGGGGTTTTTCGCCTGGGTGAAGACCCCACCGATGCGGAGGGCAAATACACCATTCGGTATGAACCTATTCCGGGAATTGAAAGCGTCGATCTGCGGGTCAGTGTAGCGGATGCCACGGGTAAAATACTGCTGAATTCAGAGCTGATCACTACAGCCAAGTTGATAGAGGTGCAAAACCTGAGCTTGCCAGCCCTCAAGCCTGACGCCGAGCTGCACCGCGTGGATGGGCGCATCTTTTTGGAGCATGGGCTGCCCGCTACAGGTATGAATTTACGCTTGTATCAACTGGGCTTTGGTGGCGCGCAAGGGGCGAGGCTTCTCGCCGAAACCACCACCCAGGAGCACGGATTGTACAGTTTGCCGTACCAGCGTAGTGCCACTTCCAACAACCTGGAACTGCGCGCAGTAGACGCTGCAGGCAATGAAATTCCATTGTCCAGCAAAGTGCTCAATGCAGGAAAACAAGAGGTCATGAATTTGGTGGCACCCGGGTTACTCCAGCCCTTGTCTGCCGAATTTGCGCGCTTAAGCAGCGATTTGAATCCCCATATTGGCGGAGAAATCACCGCCTTATTAGAGGCCCAGGAGCATGTAGACCGCGCCGACCTTACCCTATTGAATGAGGCTACTGGCTGGGATGCCCGTTTGATTGCGCTGGCTGCAAGCGCTGTCAAGCTCAGTACAGCCGAAGAAACGGGATTGCCCACCGAGGTGTTGTACGGGGCCTTGCGGGTGGGATTGCCCAGTGATAAATTGCAATTGGCGCAAGTCAGCACCAGCGCTTTCGAGCAAGGTTTGGAAAAAGCCCGAACTGCCGGCATCATTCAGCTGGATGATGCCGAATTTGTTGCTGCGAAGGATGCTTTTGAGACCTTTAGTGTCAATACACGCTTGTCGTTGTCAACCCCTGGTTCACTCACTACCTACAACGAGTTACTAGAACAAAGCGGCCTGAACGAAACCGAACAACAAGCGTTTGCCAAACTGTATTTCAAATATCAAGACGATACCAAAACCTTGTGGGAGCAGGCTGAGGCGATAGGTTCAGGGCTGGAGAACGCCGTTCCACTGTTGAAAGCCCAAGGAAAGTTGGCCTACCTGACGACCAACAACCCACAAGTGATGGCAGGAATCAAAGACAAGCTGGGCGACCGGCCACTAACAGCCCTGGTCACTGAGGGATACTATAAAAAAGAACAATGGAGCGAACTCATTGGAGCCACTGCCCCAATTTTCCAAGACAAAGAGACCTATGCCGAAGACATGGCCCGCAAAGTACGTATCAGCTATTCGACGGAGGTAACCTGGAACATGATCCGTATGGGAGAAATGGATGTTTCAGGTTTGGGGAGTGCAGGCACCCTTGAATTGCTACTGAAAAACGCGATTGCCGAAGGCTTTAAGCTAGGGCAAATGCCCGTAGATAAATTCATTAAAGACAACCCCAGTGTGCTCAATGGCATTGAAGAGAGCCAAAAGAATACCGCACAAGAGGCGCTCAAAGCCTTGCAGCGGGTGTACCAGATTACCCCCGGCAACGATGCCATGAAAATACTGCTCAGTGAAGGGTTGTTTTCTGCGCAAGATGTGTTGGCCTATCCACTCGACGTATTTTTGGAGCGCTATGGAAGCTTGTTGAACCTCGATCAGGCTACCCTCATTTACCGCAAATGTGAACAGGTAAGCAATGTCACCACCAGTATTTTCACCCTTACCAAGGAGTTGGACAATGCTGCACCGATCTTTGCCATGTCTGCCACGTCAGAAGTTCGTAAAGATGCCAAAACCAAACTAATCAACGAATTTCCAAACATGGCAGGTTTGTTTGGCTCACTGGATT
This sequence comes from Saprospiraceae bacterium, assembly GCA_027486765.1. Taxonomy (GTDB): domain Bacteria; phylum Bacteroidota; class Bacteroidia; order Chitinophagales; family Saprospiraceae; genus Haliscomenobacter. The sequence continues at coordinate 10,439 of JAIXOO010000044.1, read as the reverse complement.
TTTGCGAATGTGAACACTGTAGGTCAGTACTCAGCCCGGCGGCTTATTTGGTGGATTTGTTGCAATTTTTAGATCCAGAGGTAAAGGTTTGGCAAAATGCCATGAAGGATTGGAAGAACAAACACGGCTCCGCTCCCTACCCGTTTAAAGATACAGAAGCCTTTGGTTTGTTTGAACAACGCTGGCAAGCTGCCCATCCTTTGGAACCCGTTCCAAATAGGGATATTACCCCGCTTACCCCTTATGAAATTTTGATCAGCCGCCGCCCGGATATTCCCAATATTCCCCTGACTTGTGAAAATACCAATACGGAATTGCCACAAATTGATTTGGTCAACGAAATATTGGAATACTACGTCGCTCACCATTCCCTTGGTGCGGATACAGCCCATGATACCGGCGACGCTACCAGCAGTGAACTCATTGCTGAACCCCAATACATTGAGCCCGAAGCGTATAAAACCTTGCAAAATGCTCGCTACCCACTGAATCTCCCCTTTGACCTTTGGCTAGAAACTGCGCGCCAATTTTGTGCTTATTTTGATACACCCCTGTGGCAATTGTTGGAAAGTTTTCGTTCCTCAGATGCCCTTTTTGAGCCCCTTCAATCCTATGATCGGGCGGCAATATTTATCGAATCTTTAGGGATTTCGCCAAGTGAACTGGCGGTTTTCACCAACCCAAATCCTTTGGATGATTGGTTTACACTGTATGGATTTGAGAGGGAAACTCAAGCACTAACTTCGGCAATTGACGCGGACAGCGGGCAGCGCATTGACCTGAATTCAGCCAAAGCGCTCTCCAGGCGTTTGGGGATAAGTTACAAAGAATTGCTTGAGGTCGTCCGCACTGGTTTTGTCAACCCTCAATTGAATGCTTTTGTGGTGTTGTACAAATTGGGGATTGAGATCAACGATGTACTGTTTTACAAAAAACACCTCGCTACATATCAACTCAACGAAGATTTGTTGGATAAAAAACGGAAAGATTTGACTCCAGCAGATCAAACGCGCTTCGATGCCATCACAAAAGCAGCCTGGGATGTACTGCACGAAGTGCATGGAATTGTGGCGAAACTAAAATTTTTGAGCAAAGCTTTTCCTGACTTTGATGCCGTCGATTGGTTGAACACAGCCCTGCAAAACAATGATTTTGATCAAATTCTGGTTTTGGCTGACACCAGTACTGCTGGTGATTTTGATAAAACCACACTACAATACGCCAATGGGAATAAAGTGGATGGATTTGCCCTGCTTAAAATAAACCTGTTCGTAAGACTGTGGCGTAAACTCAATTGGAGCATTGCCGATACTGATCGTGCGCTACAGGCTTTTATGCCCAAAAATGCGCCGTTTGAGGCCGAACATCTAGCCAAACAACCGCTGTTAACGGTACTAATTTACCTCAGCCACCTTCGATCTTTGGAGACAAAAATGAACGTAGGCAAAAATAGCCTCTCCAAGTTGCTCAGCCTTTGGACTGACCTCCCTACCCAGGGCAAAAATCCACTCTACGCTCGGCATTTCCTCAGCAGGAGTGCCCTGCGCAGCGACCCAGTTTTTGATGATCCATTGGGGCTTTATTTGAGCAAACCGGACTTATTACTCAAAGATCATTTGCTGGTTATTCAGGGAGCTTTAGGCCTTAGTGTTACTGAAATCAATCAAATCTTGTCAAACAATGGCCTCGATCTTGAATCCGCAGCACTGACCTTAGCCCATGTCTCGTTGTTGTACCGCCATGGTTTATTGGCAAAAGCCCTCAAGCTGGACATTGGGGAGCTGCTCTCACTCAAACAATTATCGGGACTTGATCCTTTTAAATCCTTACACCCTGATCCACTAGATCAGTTAGAGAACGACTTTCCTTTCAGTCAGACGATTCGTTTCGTTGAAATGCTTGACGCCCTCAAAGCCAGTGGCTTTGACATCCAGGACCTCAACTATTTACTGCGGCATCAATTTGATGCAAGTGGAAAATACCGCCCTGATGAGGATGCACTTTGGGCTACTACCAAGGCTATTGCATTGGGGATTAGAGCCATTCAAAATGAACATGTCATCCCCAATGACCCTTCCGCTTTGCCTGATGATGAACTGCGCAGTAAACTTGGTTTAGTGCTGCCTTCAAATGTCGTAAATCGCTTATTGGCCATGTTGGATGGAACCAATGAAGTGACTGTGGTCCAAGGCGGAGTTGACCCTGACCATCAATTGCAAGCAACAGATTTTGCCGGAGATATGGCCATTCAAAAAGTGAACTACAATACTGTTCGGCAAGAACAGACGATGGTCTTTCGAGGCATATTGCTCGATGCACAAAAAATGGCTTTAAAAGCCAAATTCAACTCCAAGTTAAGCGTTAACCAAAAAATGCTATTTTCGACATTGCTTGATGCGGTGCAGCTTGAAAACAGCGCCTTTTTTTCCAAATACTTACAAAAGCAGGCCCTGAATGCGAACTCAAATGCAGGCTTTTTTGAAGCTGCTGATTATGGTAAGTTGTTTGAGGTATTGCCACTTGTCCCAGATGGCTTAAGTGAAATTCAAAAACGTGCAGCAGAAAAAGCCCGAGAGGATAAAGTATATGAAAAACGAGGCTTATTGATCCAAGCATTTTTACCTTACCTCCAAACACAACTCGTACGTCAATTGATCGTACAAACGATTTCGGCAGCAAATCAAGCAGATCAAGTGCTGATAGAATCTTTGTTAAGCGATCCACTGCTTTTGACTGACCCTATCCAGATTGAACCAAAACCATTGCTTAGCGCTTTTTCAGGGCTTGGCACCAAAGGCATTTCTGCAAGTTTTTATACCGATCCAAACTTGAATGGTGCTGAAACCAATTTAGTCTTTTTAGAAATTGATACTGGATTGCGTGACCATAAGGGGAACCTTTTGCGCCCAACAAATATCCAAAGCTGCCGATTTGAGGGCTATCTGGAAGTATCTACTGCTGGGGCTTATCGGTTTTACACAAAATTGGCCAAAAAGAATGCCTCGGCAACTTTGCGCTTTGCACACCTGCATAGCCCTGTCTTTGTAGGTGTTGCCGCCCAGGATGAGGACACATTAGGCAAAGGGGCGGCCGAGTTTATTGAGTTAAAGCCTGGAATTGCCTATCGGTTTTCACTCGAACTACAAAATTTAAATGGAGGTGAGGCCCTCTTACAGGTTCAAGGTGAACAGCTTCCGGTTGGCGGATTATCCAGACTTACCTTGTACGCGGCCTCAAGTGTAGAACATAGTACCCGGGCCCAGATTTTACTTCAAAAAACCCTGGCATTGGTTCAGAAATTGGGATTAAGCGAACGAGAATTAAGATATTTCCTTACCCATGCAGCCAATTTTGACCATATTTCTTTTAGCGCATTGCCAACTCAAGCAATAGATGATACGCCGAGCGTGGCCATTCAACGGTTTACCTGGTTTTGCCGCTTGATGGCATATAAGGCATTACGCGAAGAAATGGCTGGAGGTAGTGGAGGCCTAATCGAGGTGATGGAAGTAGCCGAAACGCTTTCTTTAGACGAGGTATGTCTACAGATTGCTCAGTTGACCCGCCGGGATCAAACGGTGATCAAAACAACGGCGGAGGCACTTTTTGCTAGCCCAACATTTAAAGATGAGCGAACATTAATCCGCTTGTGGCAAGGTCTGCAAACTACAACCAAACTTGGGGTAGCTGCTCAAGAAATCAATAAATGGACAAAAATAATCAGCAAGACTACCACTCAGGATAAAAAATTTAAAATTGCCCAAAGCCTGAAAGAAAGCATCAAAGCCCGCTTCGAACCGGAAGTATGGCAACGTGTTGCACAGCCCATTTTCGACAAATTGAGGCAACAACAACGCAATGCCTTGGTTGCATTCATAATGCACCTGCGAGGTTTTGAACGTATGGATCAATTGTTTGAATATTTTTTAATTGATCCCGGGGTCGAACCCGTTATTAAAACCTCCCGCATTCGTGCCGCCATCGGAGCAATCCAGGTATTCATCCAACGCTGTTTGCTCAATATGGAGCCACAACAAGTAGCGCCTTCTGCCATCAATTCCAAACATTGGCAATGGATGAAACGTTATCGGGTTTGGGAGGCCAACCGCAAAATATTTTTGTTCCCCGAAAATTGGCTGGAACCTGAGTTCCGGGACGACAAAACCCATCTATTTACCGAACTGGAAGGTGCCTTGTTGCAAGGAGATGTATCCAGCGATTTGGTGGAGGACGCTTTTTTCAAATACCTGAAAAAATTGGACGAACTGGCTCGACTGGATATTGCCGGGATGTATTGTGAAGAGGACAGTTTCGACCCGGCTTCCAGTACCCTACACGTCATTGGACGCACCTTTGCGCAGCCACACAAGTATTTTTATCGCCAATACAAACACCAGATTTGGACTCCCTGGGAGCCAGTGACTGCTGAAATCCAGGGCAATCACCTGGTGCCCGTGGTGTGGCGCGATCGCTTGAACCTTTTTTGGGTAACCTTTCTTGATCGCGCTGATTCAAGTGCAAAACCTTCATCTACCGGAGGTTCTCTGTATGTAGCCGAAAAGCCCTTCTCCACATCAGTAGAAGGTTTAACCAAAACTAGCGCAAAAGGTATTGCCCTTGTGACTGGTTCAAGTTCAGGTAGCGAGGCAAAACTTGTTGATGCCTCAATTGCAGACATCAACAACGCGCTTTCTTCAATGGTTGCCACCAAGCTTGTTGATGTTCAATTGCACTGGAGTGAATACCTCAATGGCACCTGGAGTGCCCGTGAATCAGGCGGAGTAGCAGCTTCATTGACGGTGAAGGTACCCATGACGTTCAATCCTGACGCGGCTTTTATTCACGTAAGCAAAGAATACGCAGAGGGGGAAGACCGAGCTGTGAAAATAAACCTTGGGGGCGAAATAAACCGGGCTTTCAGGGTAGTTAGCCGCAACAGTGTACCGGTAAGTAGCAGTATTGAAGCAGCTCCGGGTATGCCTTACAATGCGCCCGAGACCCAGGCCAATCGGCGCAAAGGCAATGGCGGGTTGAAAGTAACCTTCAAAGCCCGGATCGAAACTGAAGACGGCAAGCCACCTAAAGTGACTACCCTTAGCCCTAATATCTTGCAGCAAGGTGGTGTTTTTACGCTCCTATCCTGCGCCAATGCCCTTACGATTGGTTCAGATGAGATTGGAGCATTGGTCGCTCCTGTTTTTTACCAAGATGAAGTAGGCAACACCTTTTTTATTGAACCAAGTTTCCGTGAAACAAGCATCGAAGAATGGCAAGAATGGGTAAAAAAACGCACGGAAACCGATGCTGAACGGGATGACCTCGGTTTTTGGCAATCCGTCCCTTTGGCACCAATGATTCCACAATATCGAATACCCATACCTCTCGACTTCGACGATCCAGTATGGAAGCGTGGAATTGATTCGCGTACTCGTTTGGACTTTCTAGCGCAAAAAGATTGGTTGGCCAACCCAACTACCCTGATTCAATTCAATGGAGAATTGATCGGACAATCTGGGCGAACAAACCTACAAGTTCTATCCACAGCAGAAGCCAAGCAACTACAAACAGCAATCCCCATTGCTGTAAGCCCAGGAAGTGAGTCCGCTGGCATCCTTGTATCAGCAGAACAAGTGGCTTCTTCAGCAGGGAGTGTCGTTCAGGCTACTAGCGTGTTAAACGTAATCGGCAGCAACGGACTAAATACCGCACTTGTGAAGAGTGTGAATTTGTTCCACAACCGCTAAGGATCAGGAAATTGAGCGGCCAAAGTTTTTAACCACTAAAAAAAGAACCATGGAACAGCTATTGTCCCAAAGTTTTCACCAATACATCGATACAGAGTTGATTCAATATCGACCCAGTCGGGAAACAATTACCAAAGAAATTAAACACCTCCTGATTCAGGAACGTGAAGTCAAGTATCGCTTCAGTTTGCACCAGCATCCCTATGTGCAAAATTTAATCAAACGCTTACTTCAACACTCGATCAGGGGCTTACAGGATGCCGATACGGATTATCAAAAAGACCTTAATGGGAATCCATTAAAATTGCCAGATGGAAAATCCAAACCAACGTTGTACCGTGAGATCTTTTCGACTTCGCTCTACAATCCCTCAAATTTGGTTGAACAACCCTATCCGGTTAAGGATTTAGATTTCACTTATGGCGGTGCTTATGCCGCGTACAATTGGGAATTGTTTTTTCATGTGCCTTTTATCATTGCAACCCACCTCAGCAAAAATGGGCGCTATGCCGAGGCACAACAATGGTTTCATTACATCTTCGACCCTACAGATGACAGCGCTGGGACTACGCCACAACGCTTTTGGAAAGTGAGGCCTTTCCAATATACCGATGTAGAGAAAATTGAGAAAATTTTGACCAATCTTTCCACTGGCGAAGACCCTCAGTTGCGCGACGATACCATTCGCAGCATTGAAGCCTGGAAAGATGCGCCCTTCCGCCCGCATGTGGTGGCTCGTTACCGCCAACAAGCCTACATGTACAAAACGGTTATGGCCTATTTGGATAACCTGATTGATTGGGGGGATTCCCTTTTCCGGCAAGACACTGGCGAGAGCATCAATGAAGCCATGATCGTTTATGTACTAGCCGCCAATATCTTGGGGGCCAAGCCACAGGCTGTACCCAAAAAAGGCAATGTACGGCCACAAACCTACGCCAATATGCGCAAGGATTTGGACAAATTCGGAAACACCCTGCGCAATCTGGAAGCAGAAGTAGCCTTTGAATCGATGCCTCATCCCAGTCAGGCTTCTGACAATGAACGTTTGGCCGTTGTGCGTGGCATTGGTAAGGCACTTTATTTTTGCATTCCCCTCAATGACAAGCTGTTGGAATATTGGGACAGGGTGGCGGATCGCTTGTTCAAAATCCGCAACAGCCTCAATATTCAGGGCATTTTTCGGCAGTTGCCCTTATTTGAGCCACCGATTGATCCTGCTATGCTTGCACGTGCGGTCGCTTCAGGCTTGGATGTTGGGGCCGTTGTCAATGGTTTGAACCAGCCTTTGCCCTTGGTCCGTTTTCAAGTGTTACTTCAAAAAGCCAACGAAGTTTGTTCCGAGATTAAATCCTTAGGCAATAGCCTGTTGTCGGCCATGGAAAAAGAAGAAGGTGAGGCCATGGCCATACTCCGGGCCAAGCACGAACGCACCATACTGGAAATGGTGCAGCACATCAAGTATGGACAATTGCAAGAATCGATTAAATCCAAAGAGGGCCTATTCAAAACCTTGGAAAACGCCCTACAACGTTATATTTATTATGAACGACAATTGGGCAAGAAGCCCGAAGAAATCCAAAACGCGATACCGGCCCTGGCAGAATTAGACAAGGAGAGTTTGGCAAAAATGCAGTTTTTGATGGAGGAACCAGAAATGCCATTGCGAGAGGTCGCGATCGATATTGCAACCGATCTCGATAATTCAGATGGTAAAATAATTAGCAGTTATGAAGAAGAAGATTTGTCAAAATCAGGGACAGCACGTGATATTCAAGACATTATCAGATTTGGAAAACTAGCAGCTCAAGGAATTAGGATGCTGCCTGATTTTGGGATTAAATTTCACTTTTGGGGTCTTGGTGGTGACATGAAGATTGGAGGATCAACACTAGGTGCAGTTGCTTCCTATGGCGCAGACGTCTTTATGGCAATTGCTGATAAATTAAACCACGAAGCCAGCCTTGCTACAAAAATAGGTTCCTATGCTCGCCGCGAACAAGACTGGGCTTACCAAAGCAACCTCGCCGTTGGTGAAATCAATCAAATCATGAAGCAGTTGCGCGGGGCACAAATCCGGGAAGCGCTAGCCGAACAGGAGCTGCGCAACCACCAGCAACAAATGAAGCATGCCGAAGAAATTGAACAATTCCTCAATGCGGAAGGTGCCGCGAAAGATGGAGTAGGTAAAAAAACCAATAAGGCGTTTTACACCTGGATGAAGCGGGAAGTAAAGGGGCTGTACGGGCAATGTTTTCAATTCGCTTTCGATACCGCCCGTAAAGCAGAACGAGCATTACAACATGAATTGGGCAACCCGGAGTTGCGCTACCTTCAATTCGGTTACACCGCCGGAAAAGAAGGATTACTCGCCGGCGAAAAGCTCTATCTGGACCTCAAACGGATGGAGATGGCCTATCTCGAACTCAACCGACGTGAGTACGAACTGAGCAAACACATTAGCTTGCTCCAGTTGGATCCCTTGGCGCTACTGCAATTGCGCACAACCGGGAGATGTACCATGCGCTTACCGGAAACACTTTTTGATATGGATGGCCCCGGTCATTATTTCCGTCGAACCAAGTCGGTTTCCATCAGCATCCCTTGCATCAGTGGACCTTACGTGAGTGTAAACTGTACTTTGACCTTGTTGAAAAGTAGCATTCGCAAAACCTCAGTAATTAGAGATGCTTATGCCCGCAGTGATGCTGAGGACAGTCGTTTCGAGGATTATTTTGGCAGCCTGCAATCCATTGTGACCAGTTCAGCGCAGAAAGACAGTGGAATGTTTGAAACCAACCTTCGCGATGAACGTTACCTTCCGTTTGAAGGCACTGGTGCCATCAGTGAGTGGCAACTGCAACTACCGGCTAATCCGAGTAAAAATGATCCCCAGCAGTTTGATTACAATACAATTAGTGATGTAATCATGCACTTGAATTATTCTGCAAGGGAAGGTGGAGACATGCTAAAAGCAGGAGCAACCGACCATCTGAAAAATCAGATTAATGAGGCTGAAACGGTTGGGTCAGTTAGATTATTTTCATTACGACATGAATTCCCTACAGAATGGTCTAGATTCCAGCAACAAGCCGTAGTGCAGGATCAACGATTTGAGTTAAAATTCTTATTGCGTCCCGAGCATTACCCATATTGGAGTCAGGGGCGTTTAGAAAGTGTCCATCAATTGAATATTTTAGCAAGAAGCGTAAGAAAAGTAATTCCTGGAAGTATTGATCTATTTGATAAAGCCAATTCAGCTGAGGCGGGATCAAAAAAAGATCAATTGGTCAAAGATGCTTCATTAGGAAATCTTTTGGTAGGAAAATTGAGTGGTGGTCCAACTGGCATTGCAATACCTACTAATCCTGTAGGTGAAATAAAATTGTACTTTGAGGATAGAACGTTCTCTGATTTATGGATTGCTGTAAAATGGGGGAATTGAAAGATAAAAAATAAAAAAAAAGGTATGGAATTCCACCCGGAAATAAACGGTTGGCGTTCCATACCCCATCTATTCTGCCCCTCCCACAAAACCCTCGTTTTATGAAACTGCCACTCCTCTCCCCTACCCTCTCCCAACTCCTTGTAAAAAAGTCTCAAAAACTGGTTTCAATAAACTAAGTTTCAGATATTGCCCTTTCAATCGTCTTTTGGGGAAATAGGAATATCGGATAAAATAAAGAACTCTTGTAGACCTGGAAGACAGCCTTTCCGCATTCAGAGCCTGCAAAAAAAAGCACCAAAATGGAAGATCAAAAGGAAATTTCACCCTACATCGTGGAAATGATAGTCGAGTGCATCCGCCGCGAACAAAGACGGGTAACTATGGAAGAAAGCAAAAAACAAGCAGTCATGCTGGTAACTATGGCTGAACAAACTGAGGACTGGAAAAAACTGACTGAGAAGGAGCAAAATGCATTCATCGAAGGGGCATATGCATTGTATAACATGAAGAAAGAATTTGAACTCTATTTAGGGCCGCTTGAAAAATAGCTTGCTGCGCGTAAGTAATCTGTAATCACTAGGAAAAACCTATGCATTCCTTTTTTGGAGCGCCAGTTTCTTTGTAATGATATGTAATATAACGTATTGACTGGGCTATACTTTCTCCTCCCCTTTACCTTCTTCCTCTATTTTACCCAATGTTTTTTTCTGCTTCTTTGCCTCCTTAATCTGGCCCTTAAAATTGGTCGAAGCAACCACATTTCGCCCTGAAGACTGTTCAAAAGCCTCTAGTGCCTTACCAGCCGATGAACCACCCTTACGCGCCGCCTTACGGTTTTCGTCAAAACCTTGCGCGTCGATATCGATGGCCTCATTTTTGGTTTCCTCCTCCCCCAGCATGGTGAAGATCAGTTCCAGGCCGGTCATGTGGTCACGCAAGTTTTCGCGTTTCAAGCCTTTCAGGTCCTTGTACTCTGTGGGTGTCAGGCCAAAAGTAGCCTTGCTGATTTCGGCAGTGAGGATGGCATATTCCTGCCCTTCTTGTACTCCTCGATTTTTCCACTCCTCCGTTAACTGTGTACGGGCAGCGATCGACTGCATGCGCCGTTGAATCCATTCCTCACTGTAACCCAGGGCTTGATAATACTCACGGGCGCGGATGGCGGCGAGTTCCGGGTTTTCTATTTCCTGGATGCGTTCGTAGCCAACCTTGGCAAGCCATTGTTTGAAGGGTTCTGCTTTGGGTGA
>JAIXOO010000139.1 GCA_027486765.1 Saprospiraceae bacterium | reverse complement strand
AATTCCCGGTTGTGGTACTCGTCTTCAATAATTATGGCACTGTACATCACTTATTCAACTTTCGATGGGCAATTGGATCAATGCCTCAACACCTTGGCCTGATGGCCGAGCGTTGAGGCTGAACCGTGCTTTACCTTTGTACATCAATTGCAGGCGTTGGCGATTGAGTTCCAGGCTTTTTTGCAATCCCTTTGATCCACGGTCTTGTGCCAACTCCAACCCAACGCCATTATCTCTCACCCAAATTTCGATAAATTGATCATTTTTTTGTACCTCAATTTCCAACTGCCCCTTTTCGGTTAAGGGTAAAAAACCGTGAACAATGCTATTTTCTACCAAAGGCTGCAATACCATCGGTGGAATCAGGGTATTGTAAGGGTCAATTCCTGGGTCAATTTTTATACTCAGCTCAAAATCCTTCCGCAAAGCCTCCAACTTACAATACTGCTGGACAATGTTCAATTCTTCGTGGATACTGACCAATTCATCTTTGGTCAAATTCAGTACACTGCGCATCAAACCACCCAGTTCGGCCAGGTATTCCTGGGCTTTTTCCGTTTTATGAGACAACATCAAATGTTGAATGGCATTCATGGTATTGAATACAAAATGCGGGTTGAGCTGGGCGCGAATAGCCTGTAATTGGATCTCCAGCCGCTGACGTCGGATGCGTTCCCTGCGCCGAATATACAGGCCAGTAAGCCACCAACTCAGGAAAACGGTTACCAGCACCCGAAGGCTATTCCAGGCCCATTTTTTGATGGCTTTGTAGCGATCAGGTGGCGCTTGTTTGAGAAACAGTGGTACTTTCTCCACAAATTGTTCATTCAATACTGCTTGTGAGTTTTCATTAAATCGCAATAAATAGTCATAAATTTTCCAATCTTCATCAATGAGGTAGATGCGATTGCATTTGCCGGTTCGTATGTTCCAGTTGAGTTGTGCCCTGATTTGGTCTATCAGTTGAGTATTGTTGACAAAAACAAATTTACCATTGTTGTGGTGTTTTAAGGTCTTGTACAATTCCTGCTGTTTTTTAAAATCAGGAACAAGGCCAAGGTGAATAACCTGAAGCTGCGGGTAGGCCTTTTTGAGTTTCCACAGATCAATGTCATTCGGGCTGATCCAGGAATTAAAGGTTTCATCAAAAAGGTTCAGCAATACCTTTTTTCCCTTGAAAACAGAACTAGTTATGATTTGGCCCTTTTCGTCCGTCCCACTAAAGGTCAAAAAAGGTTTTCCAGGCTCAGTATTCAAGCTGTTCTGGTATAATTTTTTTATCCTTTCCGCTGCTTTTGTTTGTCCATATTGCCTGGTGAAAGCTTCATAAACGGGTTTGATTCCCGCCAAATCAAAGCCACGCTCAAAAGCCTCTTGAAGCAGTGCGGATTGAGCCAAAAACCTGGGCATACCTTTGTACATCAAGCCAGCCAGTGTAAACCGTTCGTTGAGACTTTTTTCGCTTTTTGCAACTTTCTCAGTATTGGCCCCTCCAGCAAGGTTACCGATGCGGTATTCAAGCAGGCTCAACAAATATTCCGCAAAGATGGGTTGCTGCATCGCAACGTCATTGACGGTAGATAAAGTGTCAATCATCGCCATAAAAGGGGGGGCACTCACTAAGGGCACATCACCCACATTATCGTAAACGCTCCAGGTTCGAAGCAAAACATGGGCATATCGATACTGTAAACCCCAATAAAATTGCTGGTATAGCTCAGCGCCTAACGCGAGCTGATCCTTTTTTAGGTTTTGCAAAGCGATTAAAAACTCATCCGCTTGAACTTTTGCAAAGTCTTTAAAACGAGGTGTTTTAGCATTGTAACCCCAACTAGCGTTATTGATGTAGTTGCGCCATCCTTCTTCCTGCGGGGATTTGGCTTCTTGGTCTGGGTTTGTATAATCCAGCATATTGCCAAACATATGGCTTTTTCCATTCAATGGCCACCCGGTTTTGCGGTCGAAAACGAACTTGATGGTATTGGCAGCCGTAAAGCTCCCACTGTCCGCTTGAAACTCAAATTTTGTTTTTAATGACGGGTAATCGCGATAGGAAAAATTTAAAGGTTCGCGCCGAATAACGTAGGCTTTGGTTTCTTCCCAGCCTTTGGGTAGCTGTTTTCCGTAAGCGTCATAAAAAGCTTCGCGTCCATAGTGAAGATAGGAAATGGGGACAACCATGGCAACGTCAGTGATGGGTTGTTCCCACTTGACGACGTAAGAGTGTTTAGTCTTTTGGGCAGGTTCAAAGTAAGGAAATATCCACACCGAGTCTTTGCGCTGCTTGAGCGTTTCGTCTATTTTTTCGAACAATGGGTTTTTAAGGTAACTGTGGGTGATTCGCCCCGCAGTATTCACTCGCCAATACATCTTGCTATTCGAAATCCGTGCTCCGTAGCTGTACCACAGACTCTGTCGGTCTTGTTCGGTCAAATATTCTGAATCCATGGCGTCATTAAGGCTGGGAATGTGGAGATACCTCCTTGTACAACGTACCTCCAGTAAATGGCTTTGCTTGTTTTTTTGAATGACTTTTATTTCCCAAAAGGTCTTTTCAACGTGTTTGATGTTTCCATTGTAATTGGAAGCTCGATAATCACGGTCATAAACATTGCGGCAGTTGATGCGATAGGTTTGATTCAGTGCGAGATTCAGGATAGGTTTATTTTGTGCCCATGTATTGAAGCAACAGCAGGATAAGCAAAGGAGTAAAACCGCTTTGAAGCCGCAGGTAGTTAACAATTTGTGGGTAAGCATTTTTTCTAATTTTTCGTCAAGTTTATCTTTTTCCATTCTCTCTCCAACCTCGGCTTAGTAATCCGTCATTTTGACTGAGGCGTTTTCTTTTTTTACAAAGATAATTCACAAAACAAAAAAACGGCGACGAGTACTCCCCGCCGCCGCCCGTATTGGCAATAAAGATTCTTCAATCAAATCATCCAGCCACAACTGTCAAAGCCCGTTTGGCATACACTACCGCCAGGTGTTTGCGGTAGTCCTCCGCAGCATAGTGGTCACTCAGGATTGACACGCCTTGTGCCGCCTGAGCTGCTGCAGCTGCGATGTTTTCAGCTGTAGCCGCCTTTCCGATCAGCGCATTTTCCACATTCACATCGCGGAAACAGGCATCAGCTACGCCGTTGAACGCTACCCGCACCATACTGCAAGTGCCATCGCTGACTTGTACCACGGCAGCACAACCCACAATCGCAAAACGCGAGGCTGGCTGCATGAACTTCTGGTAGGTCGATTTGGTGCCTGCGGCGGGAATCGGTACCCGGATTTCGGTTACAATTTCCCCCTCTTGCAGCGCAGTGCTGTAAAAACCCAGGAAAAAATCCTGAGCGGCCAAGGTGCGGCTGCCTGCTTTGCTGCGCAACACAATTTCCGCATCAGCAGCCAACAATACACCGGGCCAATCCGCAGCGGGATCGGCGTGGGCAATGCTGCCTCCGATGGTGCCTACGTTGCGCACCTGTGGATCGCCAATCAGGCCAGCAGCCTCGGGCAACATGGCAATGTGCTGAGCTAGGAGCGCCGAGTTGGCAATGTCCTTGTGGGTACTGGTTGAGCCGATGGCGATGGAATTGCCATCCTGGCGGATGTAGCGCAATTCAGCGATGCGCGCAATGTCGACGAGTGCTCCCGGTTGGTTCAGGCGCAGTTTGAGCGCGGGAATCAGGCTGTGGCCTCCCGACAAAACTTTGGCATAAACGTCCGGCTGGTCCAACAAGCTCAATGCTTCATCAACTGATCCAGCGCGGTGGTATTCGAAATTTGCAGGAATCATCTTTTTAAATTTATTTTTGATGCATTGCTCGCCAAACCCGTTGCGGGGTCATTGGCATTTCCAGGTTCTTGATGATGCCGAAGGGCGTCAGCGCGTCCATCACAGCATTCACTACCGCTGGGGTAGAACCAATACAACCTGCTTCCCCTGCGCCTTTCACACCCAGTGGGTTGTGCGGGCAAGGAGTTACTTTGCGATCAATTTCAAAAGAGGGTAAATCATCCGCGCGTGGCATTGCGTAATCCATGAAGGAGCCCGTCATCAACTGGCCTTCCGCATCGTAAGCGACCCCTTCCAGCATGGCCTGACCGATACCTTGAGCCAAACCGCCGTGGATTTGACCATCCACAATCATCGGGTTGATCACATTGCCTACGTCATCAACGGCGATGAAACGTTTGAGCGTCACCTTACCCGTTTCGGCATCCACTTCCACGATGGCAATGTGGCAACCGAAGGGATAGGTAAAGTTGGTCGGGTCGTAGAAGCTGGAGAAATCCAGGCCGGGTTCCAGACCCGCCGGATAATCGTGGGGCACGTACGCTGTGAGCGCAATGTCGCCAAAACCAATGCTTTTATCGGTCCCCTTCACTGTCCATCTGCCACCCGCGTATTCGAGGTCTTCCTCGGCGGCTTCAAGTTTATGGGCAGCAATTTTCGCTCCTTTTTCCAACACCTTATCGATGCTCTTCACGATGGCGCTACCACCTACCGCCAAGGAACGCGAACCATAAGTCCCCATCCCGAAGGCAACGGAGTCGGAATCGCCATGCACAATGTCGATGTCCTCCATGGCAATCCCCAACCGATCAGCCACGACTTGAGCAAAAGTGGTCTCGTGTCCCTGCCCATGCGAGTGGGACCCCGTAAACACACTCACTTTGCCAGTGGGTTGCACCCTCACTTGAGCCGATTCGTATAAACCAGCCCGTGCACCCAGGGCACCCACTACTGCAGATGGCGCAATGCCACAAGCCTCGATATAAGTGGAAAAACCAATGCCCAGGAGTTTGCCATTTTTGCGGGCTTCGGCCTGTTCTTTGCGGAAATTCTCGTAGCCCACCATTTCCAGGCCACGTTCCAGTACTGGCTCGTAGTTGCCACTGTCGTATTGCAGCGCCACCTGGGTTTGGTACCCGGGTTGGGTTACGCCGTCGAAGGCAGGAATGAAGTTTTTGAAGCGCAGCTCAGCGGGATCCATGCCCATTTCCAGGGCAGCAGTATCCATCAGGCGCTCCAACAGGTAAGTTGCCTCCGGGCGACCCGCACCACGGTAAGCATCCACCGCGTTGGTGTGCGTGAATACAGCGGTGACATCCACGTGGATTTTGGGCGTAGTGTACAAACCTTGCAAGAGGGTACCATGCAGATACGTAGGTACTGCGGGTGCAAAAGTAGAAAGGTAGGCGCCCAGGTTGGCAAAGGTGCTCACGCGCAGGGCGGTGACCTTGCCCTCCTTATCAAAACCCATCTCGGCGGTAGTCACGTGATCGCGACCATGCGCGTCGGTGAGAAACGCTTCGCTGCGGGTGGAAGTCCACTTGATCGGGCGACCAATCTGTTTGGAAGCCCAAATCACCAATGCCTCTTCGATGTAGTGGAAAATTTTGCTACCAAAACCTCCACCTACATCGGGCGCGACGACCTGCACCTTGTGTTCGGGAATGCCGAGCACGAAGGCACACATGAGCAGGCGGGTCAAGTGGGGGTTTTGTGACGTAGTGTACAAGGTAAACTTGTCCTTGGAATCGTCGTAATGTCCTATTGCTGAGCGCGGTTCGATGGCATTGGGAGCCATCCGTTGGTTGACCAAATCCAGGCGGGTGACGTGGTGTGATGCCGCAATGGCAGCATCCACTTCAGCCTTGGGGTTGCCCAATTCCCAGTCAAAACAAATGTTGTTGGGGGCATTGTCGTGTACCTGCGGTGCTCCAGCTTTAACAGCCTCGGCGGGATTGGTCACGCAAGGCAATACCTCGTAGTCGATTTCGATGAGGTCGGCTGCGTCGCGGGCGGTAGCCAGGTCTTCGGCGATGATCACGGCGATGCCGTCACCCACGTGTTTGACCCGATCGGCCACCAAAAGGGGGTGGGGCGGCTCCTTCATGGTGGTGCCGTCTTTAAAGTTGACCTGCCAGCCGGCGGGAACGCCGTTGATGCCAGCCGCGGCGATGTCTTTGCCCGTAAAAATTGCGACTACCCCAGGGTGAGCCAGGGCGGTGTCAATATCGATGCTCTTGATGATGGCGTGGGCATAAGGGCTGCGCACAATATGAGCATGGGTCATGCCAACGAGTTTGATGTCGTCGGTGTATTTGCCTTTGCCCGTGGTAAAGCGCTTGTCTTCAACGCGCTTTACGGATTGACCGATGTATGTCATAGTACTGCTGCGTTGGTTTCTTTTAATTTATTAGCGGCCCACTGGATCGAGCGGACAATGTTGTGGTACCCGGTACAGCGGCAGAAATTGCCTTCAAGTGCATGCCGGATTTCGGTTTCAGAAGGATCTGGATTGTTTTGCAACAAATCGGCGGCGGCCATGATCATGCCAGGGGTACAAAACCCACACTGCAAGCCATGTTCTTCTTTAAAGCCTTCCTGAATGGGGTGAAGATTGCCGTTTTTGGCGAGGCCCTCCACCGTGATCACGTTACACCCGTCGACCTGTGCGGCCAGGGTGGTACAGGACTTTACGGCCTGGCCGTCCACCAGTACCGTACAAGCTCCGCAACTACTGGTGTCGCAGCCTACGTGCGATCCGGTAAGTGCCAAAGCTTCCCGGAGGTGGTACACCAGCAACTGGCGAGGTTCTACCTCACTGGTGTATTTTTTCCCGTTAATGCTTACTGAAATTTTTACTGACATAGGTTATGGTAATTTGTGTCTTGCGAAAATGGCGATCCCAGGCAAAAGAAAACTCTTGTTAAAAGGAGATACGAGAATTTTATTTTGTTGGATGATCAAATCAAGTCATTTTTTTGGGAAAATACAAGGAAGGCGGAATTTTTAGGGGTTATTTAGAATGGGTCTAACATGGCAAGGGGTGAACATGTCGCCCATTTAGGAGAATGGAATGATTTGATAATCAAATATCTTGGACTTCCGCTAGGCTGGCGATTGCGGGTGAAGGATGATTGCGAAGCTGTCTGGTTTGATCAGGAAGTAGTAAAAGCTGTTTTAATAAGCGTTTTCTGCCAATACGCAGCCCACCTAAAAATGCGACGTAATCAACAAATCCAGATTTGTATACTTGATCTGAAAACGTTCGCTCAAATATTCGTTGCACAAACAACCCTTGTAGGTGTACACTCCATGGCGTAGGCCCGGATTGCTGAACAACAAATGCTCGATGCTGCTCGTAGAACCTGAGCGCAATAGAATGGAGGTCAGGATATTGCTAATTGCCATCGACGCAGTACGCGGCACCTGTGAGGCAATATTTGGCACACAATAATGAATGATTCCGTGCTCGATAAAGGTCGGTTTATCCAGCGAAGTTACCCGTGAAGTTTCAAAACAGCCACCCTGATCGATGCTCACATCTACAATCACCGCGCCAGGGCGCATCCGCGACACCATTTCTTCGCTCACAATCACGGGCGCACGACCACTCTTGGAATGGATCGCCCCAATGGCCACATCCGCTGTCAACAATTCTTCCCGCAGGTAAAAAGGGTCGATAGAGGAGGTATACAATTGGCGGCCTACCTGATTTTGTAGGCGTTTGAGTTTGTAGATGTTGTTGTCAAAAATCCGCACTTCAGCACCAAGCCCTAGGGCCACCCGAGTGGCGTTTTCGGCTACGATTCCCGCACCTAAAATGACTACTTTGGCACTGGGCACCCCGGAAATACCGCCAAGCAAGATTCCTTTACCTCCACCAGTACTGGTCAACAATTCGGCTGCGGTTAGCATGGCTCGAATGCCCGCCATTTCGCTCATGGTGCGTACTACGGGGAAGTTGTCGAGATCGTCCTTGATGTATTCCATGGCCAGGGCAATGACCCTTTTTTGGCGGAGTTTGTTGATGTATTCCCCGGAAATGATGGGCAGGTGGAGTGGCGAAATGAGGATTTGGTTGGGGTGCATCAACTCAATTTCGGCCAGTGTAGGCGGAGCTACTTTTAACAAAATTTTGGCACGAAATACCTCTTCCTTGCTGTGGGCAATTTCTGCTCCAGCTTCAGAAAACTGATGATCGGTGAAATGTGCTTTTTCTCCTGCGCCAGTTTCAACCACTACGCGGTGGCCATAACCCACTAGAATCGCCACTGAAGAGGGAACCAGCGCTACCCGATTTTCCTGGAGCGTACTTTCCTTGGACACCCCAATGAACAACTTCTCCGACTTTTGCTGGACATCCAGCGTTTCGGGTTGGGTTTGGTATTGGAAGTCCGTCAAAGACTTGGGTATAGCGATGGCCGTTCCGCCATTTCCTTCTTTTCCACCACTCATAATTCAGGAAGTCAAACGAGTAGAGGCCTGGCTGAAACTAGCCCGACTTTGCCTCGCTTTTGTTTTTACAAAATTAGCATTTTTCGTTGGGAATCGCTCAGCATTTCAAAATGAATCCGCAAGGTACCTTCAGGCAACAAGGGTTCAATGATTTCGGGCCATTCCACAAAACAATAATTTCCGCTATACAAATAGTCCTCTACCCCGATGTCCAAAGCTTCTTCGATGCTCCGCAAACGGTACAAGTCCAAATGATAAGCCGACTGCGGGAGGCCGCTTGAGGCTTCCGTGTAAACATATTCATTGACCAGCGCAAAAGTAGGGCTGCTTACTACCTGAGTAACCCCTAAGTGCTTACAGATGTTTTGAATAAAGGTCGTTTTGCCCGCTCCAACTTCGCCCGTAAACGCAAAAACCCGCCGATCAGGAAAATTTTCCAAGAGTTTTTGACTGTAGTGCGGAAGCGCTGCCAAATTTTCAATCTGCCACTCCATCCATTCATTTATTAGTTTGGTAGTGGGGCAAAAATAAGCGTTCATTTTTCCTGAGCCAAAGGATTAGATAAGACACTTTAAATGAACCGTTTTCTCATCTAATCCTTTGGCAAAATGAAACACTTATTTTTTATCGCCCCTTGCGCACAAAAATAAACAATTATTAAACACCTCATTTCACCGTACGGAAAGCCATGAAAAAGAACATTGAATACAAAATGCAGAACAATAAACTATAAATAATTGATTTTCAAATAATTAAAATTCATGCAATCCGAATTTTTGTTCGTTTTTTTCTTCTAAATCCCGTAGTTTTTTAGTATCTTTGCAAGATGGATATGGTAAAAGAGACGCAAGAGAATCTACAGGATTCAAATAGCGCCGATGACTACGGCGCGGATAACATCCAGGCACTCGAAGGTTTAGAGGCCGTCCGCAAAAGGCCGGGGATGTACATTGGCAGCACCGATACAAAAGGTTTGCACCACTTGGTTTGGGAGGCCGTCGATAACTCTATCGATGAGCACCTCGCAGGGTATTGTAGCCACATCGAAGTGATTGTACACGCCGACAATTCGATTACGGTAAAGGACAATGGCCGGGGCATTCCCACAGGCATGCACCACAAGCTGCAAAAATCAGCGCTGGAGGTGGTCATGACTGTACTGCACGCCGGTGGGAAGTTTGACAAAAACACCTACAAGGTATCGGGTGGTCTGCACGGCGTGGGTATCTCCTGCGTCAACGCACTTTCTGATTACCTCAGGGCTGAGATACACCGCGAAGGCAAGATTTTTGTACAGGAATTTGCCAAAGGTAAACCACTGGCTGACGTAAAAATAATTGGCGAGTCCGATAAAACGGGTACAATCATTACTTTCCGGCCTGATGCAACCATCTTTGAAACCCTTGTTTACGAGTACGAAACATTGGTACGCAGGGTCAAAGAATTGTCTTTCCTGAACAAGGGCTTGCACATCAGCATGCTCGATGAAAGAACGGGTAAAGCTGAATCATTCTTCTCCGAAGGTGGTTTGCAGGAGTTTGTCCGTTACTTGGATGGAGCGAAAAAGTCATTGATTGAACAACCCATCTATGTGATGACGCGCCGGGACGATGTTGAAGTGGAAGTAGCCATGATCTACAACGAGTCCTACCAGGAGAACATCTACTCTTACGTCAACAACATTCACACCCGGGAAGGGGGAACGCACGTACGTGGCTTTCGCTCGGCTCTAGCGCGGGTATTCAAACAATACGGCGAAGATTCTGGGGCGTTTAAAAAGCTTAAAGAAGAAATCTCTGGCGAAGACTTCCGCGAAGGTTTGACCGCCGTCGTGTCGGTAAAAGTTCCCGAACCACAGTTCAAGGGCCAAACAAAGGGTGAATTGGGCAACTCCGAAGTGACTTCCATCGTCTCTCAATGTGTAGGGGATGTGCTGAAAAACTTCTGTGAAGAAAACCCCCGAGAAGCTCGGCGCATCGTGGATAAGGTCATTCTGGCGGCTACCGCACGGCACGCTGCGCGCAAGGCCCGCGAGATGGTTCAGCGCAAGAACGTACTTGCAGGGGGAGGTTTGCCTGGTAAATTGGCTGACTGCTCTTCCAAAGACCCACACGAGAGTGAAGTTTTCCTCGTCGAGGGGGACTCCGCAGGGGGTACTGCCAAACAAGGCCGCAACCGCCACATCCAGGCTATTCTGCCACTACGGGGTAAAATCCTGAACGTGGAAAAAGCCATGGAGCACAAAATTTATGAAAACGAGGAGATCAAAAACATTTTCACCGCTTTGGGCGTAAGCATCGAAGAGGCTGACAATGGGGATCGTGTCCTCAACATCAATAAGTTGCGCTACCACAAAGTGGTCATCATGACGGATGCCGACGTGGACGGCAGCCACATTACCACCTTGATTCTGACTTTCTTCTTCCGCTACATGAAACCCCTGATTGAAAACAGCAACATTTACATTGCTGCGCCACCATTGTATTTGATCAAAAAGGGTAAAAATGAACGCTACTGCTGGAATGAGGAGGAGCGCCGCGCCACGATCGAAGAATTTGGCGGCAACAATGAAAGTAGCGTAAAAGTACAGCGTTACAAGGGTTTGGGTGAGATGAACGCCGAACAATTGTGGGAAACAACCATGGATCCTGAGCGCCGCATGTTGCGCCTCGTCACCATCGACGATGCCATGGAAGCCGACCGCGTATTCTCGATGCTGATGGGGGACGAAGTACCACCGCGCCGCCAGTTTATTGAGGAAAATGCGAAGTACGCGAATGTGGATGCGTAAATAGTTGAGAAAGTTGAGGAGGTTGAGAAGGTTTAGGCTACCGCGAGCGACTTAGACAAGGACATTGTCAAAATCGCTCGCGGTAGCCTAAACTTTCTCAACCTCCCTCAACCTTCTCAACTTGTCTACAACTTATTAAAGAACATATTCTTCACTTCCTTATTGACCACCAAACTCCCTTTGGTGACCACCAATTGTTCCACCACCATTTCGTCGGCACTGATCAAACGCACCTTTGCGTATTCCAGCGTGTCGCTATCCTCAGGCATCAGAATGATAAAGTCGCTACACTTGGACAGCATCCAACGGCCTGCTTCGCGTACTTTAGCTGAGGTGTTTATTACGCCCCAAGACAAGGCGTAAGTTCCATCAACATTGAAGCGCAATTGAGGCACCTGGCTATTGGCGGCAGGGACGGCAATGGTGTTTTCCCAGGAACCAAGCAGTGTTTGTTGTGTTTTGGTCCATTGGATGGGGTTCACTCGATTGCCGGAACTCAGGTGAACAACGGTGCGCGTTTCGGAATCGAAGGGCAACAAGTCCAGCCCACGTAAGGTTTGTACTGCGGTATAACGGAAAGTACTGCCCATGTAATCCCGGAAGGAGATGACTGGCGTTTCACGTTGCAAATCAACCGTCCAGGTGTAACGGGCCATGGCAGGCCACTCGGCATGGGTATTGTTGATGACCGTCGCTACACCGTTATCGTTAAATTCCATCAGTAGTCCAAAGCCAGTCCATTCGTTTGCATTGGCCTCTCGCCAGGTATTGGCGATTAAATTGCTGCGCAATTGTTCGGTAGTTAAAGGGCTGGCCCAAGCGGTGTTCAACAAACAAGTCAGCAGCAGAGCAGAGAACAGGATTTTCATGACAGTGGGTTTTTAAAGTCGGGTAGAAAAATTTAAAATTTTATTTCTACCAAGGACAAAATTATTACCAAAAGGATGGCTGTGTCAAGTAGAAATCGATAACTTTCCTGAAACTTTAGATTAAATTTAACATTTGGGGCTAAAT
This sequence comes from Saprospiraceae bacterium, assembly GCA_027486765.1. Classification (GTDB taxonomy): domain Bacteria; phylum Bacteroidota; class Bacteroidia; order Chitinophagales; family Saprospiraceae; genus Haliscomenobacter. The sequence goes on along the minus strand of JAIXOO010000139.1, from coordinate 108,686 downwards.
TGATGTTTTAATCCTGCTCGCCAACTGCTTTAAATCCGCTGCGCATGCTTATTGAAACCCGTGGTATTGTTTTTCGTACCTTGAAATATTCTGAAAGTAGCCTCATTGTAGACATTTACACGGAGGCAAAAGGCCTGCAGAGTTACATCGTCAATGGGGTGCGAAGCCAACGATCGAAACACAACGCCAGCATCTACCAGGTCATGACTTTGGTAGACCTGGTAGCAGGCGTACGTGAAGACAAAGGGCTCAGCCGCATCAAGGAGATCAAGTCAGCATGTGTGTACCGTGCCATCCCCTTCGATGTGCGCAAGAGTGCAGTAGGTTTGTTCATGGCCGAAATCGCCCGCAAAACCATCCGCGAAGCAGAGGCACATCCCGAATTATTCGATTTTTTGTACCACTCTTTTTTGTTTTTGGATCAAACCCAGCAACCCATTTCCAACCTACACTTGCATTTTTTGGTCGAGTTGAGCGCTTTTTTGGGTTTTATGCCGGGGGGAGATTTGACTCTGGAAACCCCCGTATTCGATCTTCAGGAGGGTGTGTTTTCCGACAACTCGCCCGCTGCCGCCTACTGCCTGGATTTGGAACTAAGCAAAGCGTTTTATGCTTTGTTGAATAGCAACTACACCGAATGCCATCTTTTGCGCTTGCCCACAGGACAGCGGCGGCAGTTGTTGAGCAAGTTATTGGATTATTATCGGCTGCATCTGGAGCACTTGCCGGAGATTCATTCACATCAGATTTTGCAGGAGGTACTTTCGTAGGCAGTTATGGACCCGCTTACGGAAAGGGTACCTCAGGGTTGGAAAATTGTTTGTCATTAAAATCATTGTGATTCTACCCGCCTAATCTGCTTGTTGTCATTCCAACACAAATCTGATCGGCAAATTCATTTGCACTTTCACGGGCACGCCGCGCTGTGCACCTGCCAACCAAGGGGGCATCGAACGAACAACGCGTAGCGCTTCTTCGCCACAGCCACCACCGATGTCTTTCAAAATAAAAGGGTTCGTTATTTCCCCTTTTTCACTGACTACAAATTGAATCACTACGGTTCCCTTTACACCGTTTTCTTTGGCAATCTCTGGATAACGCAGTTCTTTGGCCAGAAACTCACTTAAGTTTCCACGGAAAGCAGGCATTTGTTCAACAAAAACAAAGGGTTTGTTTGCCTTGGGCTCCTTGGGTTCCTCCTCTAATGCGATGGGCGGAGGAAGCGTTTCTATTGGCGTTTCGTCAGGAATGTCATCTACCCCGCCGGGGTCGCCTTCCGTAGTCACTGTGCCTGGATTTTTATTTTCCATGTCTTTTTGTGTTGGTGGTTCGTATTCTTCAATAACTTCCTCATCGATCAATACTTTGGGTACCACAAACGTAATCGTTGGTCGTGCTGGCGGTGGCGGCGGCGTCACTGGTGGTGGCGGTGGGGTCTCCTCTTTTGCTGGCGGTGGTGGTAGTACCTCTTGGATTGTGTACTCCCGCATCGACAGCATTTTTTCTTGCAGTGCCTGGGCCAGCAGAGAACCCCCATACAACAATCCAAACAAGCTGATCGACAGTAAACCACCCCACATCATGTTGCGTGAATATTGTTGGCGAAGTCGGTATGCGCCGTACTCCTGGTTGCGGTACCGAAATACTTCGCGCAGCCAAGACAGTTGAAACAAGGGACTGGCGCCGGGAAGAGTGCTGATTGCCCCGTTCGATTGCACATTTCCCCCTTCCTGAGGCCCGTGCATGGGGTCAGTTGCATTCATGTGAGTCATCATTTTTTGGTTTTTACAAAATCCGCTCAGGGTTGCTTCGGGGCGCCGCCGAAGCAATTACCTGAGTGGCTAATTGGCTTTGTTGTGGAAAAAGATGATGTAATAAAAACTACTTGGTAGATGCAGATGGGTGGGAAAATGGTGGGCGAGGGGGAAAAAAAGTGAAGAGTGAAAAGCGAAAAGCGAAAAGCGAAAAGCGAAAAGCGAAAAGCGAAAAGCGAAAAGCGAAAATTAGAGGGACATTGCTGCCCTTCCAAATTTCAAAGCAGAAAAAAATGAGAGAGTGGTTGAAAAACAACTGGTGTATCTGCTTTTCGCTATTCGCTATTCGCTTTTCGCTATTCGCTTTTCGCTATTCCTTCGCCGAAGCCTTGTACACCCCCACTTCCGCAATTTGCGCAGGCGCAAGGGCGCGCAGCACGGTCAGGCGCAGTTTGGAGGCAGTCACTGAGTCAAAACGCAGTAAACGTTTGTAGCCGACAGTGGTGAAGGTTTTGATCAGCTTCCAGTTGGTACCATCCCAATATTCCAGTTGGGCTTCGGCGATTCGCTGGCCTTCGGCAATGTTTTCTTGCACCATAAAGCGGTCGAAAGTAGCGGCTTCGGGCAAATTGATCTCAATGGCTGCTTTTTCGGGGGCTTTGATCCAGGTACCGAGTTTATTGTCGACCAGCTTTTTGTTTTTGCCGGATTTGGCAAGGTTGTTTTTGAAGGTCTCGTTCAGGATGTTGCGGAATTCCTTGATGGCAGCTACGTCCTGCGCACACAGCAGGCCTTCGCGGTTGGGCGGCACATTGAGGAGCAGGAGGCTGTTGCGGCCCACGGATTGGTAATACAGGTTCACCAGATTTTGGGGTGAGCGCACCTTATCGTCTTCCTTGGGGTGGTAAAACCAGCCTGGCCGAATGGACACATCCGTTTCCGCAGGGATCCACTCCGTGCCTTTTTCATCGCCAGTGTTCAGGTATTTGGAGTCCGCCACGCCGGGGGCCATACCCGCGGTGCTGATGGTCGACCAGCAGGTTTCGCCCGCATTACCCGACTCGTTGCCGACCCAGCGTACGCCAGGGCCTGCATCGGAGAAGCACACGGCCTGAGGTTGAAGTTCTTTTACCAGACTCCAAAAGCCTTTAAAATCGTATTGCATGTCTTTGGCATTCGGGCCTCTGGCACCGTCAAACCACACCTCGTGCACCACGCCGTAGTTGCTCAGCAATTCGCGCAGTTGGTTTTTGTAAAAATCATTGTATTGGTTCGTGCCGTAGGTTTTTTCGTGCTGATCCCAGGGCGAGAGGTAAAAACCAAACTTGAGGCCTTGTGCCCGACAGGCGTCGGCTACTTCTTTGACGATGTCGCCTTGCCCGTTTTTCCAGGGGCTGCTTTTGACCGAATGGTCGGTGTATTTGGATGGCCAAAGGCAAAAACCATCGTGGTGTTTGGCTGTGATGATGCACATTTTGAAGCCCCCGGCCTTGAGCGCGCTGACCCATTGATTGGCGTCAAATTTGACGGGATTGAAAATACTCGGGCTTTCGGTGCCATCGCCCCATTCCTTGTCCGTATAGGTATTGACGGTGAAATGCAGGAAAGCGGTGGTTTCCAGTTGTTGCCAGGCGACTTGGGCTGGGCTTGGCTTGGGCAGGTTTTGGGCGAAGGCTTGGCTACCCAACAGCAACAGAGCGAAACAAAGAAACTTGTGGATCATGAATTATTTGGTTTAAGCGTTTGTTGAAATGTTTGGGCTGCAAAATAAACATTTCAACAAGCGTTCAAACCTTAATCAGGGGTTAAAACTCACCCAACATTGGTCGAGAGTGGCCATTGACACCTCACATTCCGAGAGCAATCATAAATTATTGCTCGCGAAATGTATCTTTTTTGACCACATTTCGCGAGCAATAAGTATCAGAACTCACTCGTAAAGTGAAACTGCACCTTCGGATGGTTCTCTTGCACCATCTTCAAAGACCATTCCGATTCGGCCATAAAGACCAGCTTATCCTCGGTATCGTGAGCCAGGTCTTTTTTACGGCGGGCAACGAATTCTTTCAAAGCCACTTCATCCGGGCAGGAAATCCAGCAAGCTTTGCGCAGGGATGCGGGCTCGTAGGTCACCTTGGCCCCGTATTCATGTTCCAGGCGGTACTGGATGACTTCAAATTGTAGGGCACCCACCGTGCCGATGATGCGCCGACCGTCGGTATCGCGGGTGAACATTTGTGCCACCCCTTCGTCCATGAGCTGATCCAAGCCCTTGGCCAATTGTTTGGTTTTGAGTGGATCTGCGTTGTTGACGAAGCGGAACTGTTCGGGTGAGAAACTGGGAATGCCCTTGAAGTGAAGCACTTCGCCACTGGTCAATGCATCGCCAATTTTGAAGTTGCCTGAATCGTACAAACCAATCACGTCACCGGGGAAAGCCTCGTCGATGACCGTTTTTTTGGCCGCCATAAAAGAAGTTGGGTTGGCAAACTTCATCTTTTTGTTCTGACGGACATGCAGGTAGTTGGTATTGCGCTCAAACTTACCGGAACAGATGCGCAAAAAGGCGATCCGGTCGCGGTGGTTGGGGTCCATATTGGCGTGGATTTTAAAAATAAATCCACTGAATTGGTCTTCGGTCGGATTGACGGGGCGTTCTTCGGTTTCGCGGGGCAGCGGTTCAGGCGCAATTTCCACAAAACAATCCAGCAATTCGCGCACCCCAAAGTTGTTGACCGCTGAGCCAAAAAATACCGGTGAAAGCTCACCCGCCAGGTAGTATTCCTGGTCAAATTCGGGGTACAAATCCTGAATCACCTCGGTTTCTTCGCGTAGGGTTTTGGCCATGTCCGCGCCTACTTCTTTGTCCAGTCTTTGGTCATCCAAACTATTGATGCTGATGACTTCTTCTTCCTCCTGCTTGCCGTGGGACTGAAAGAGGATCAAGTTTTTTTCATAAATGCTGTATACCCCTTTGAAACGGCTACCCATGCCGATGGGCCAGCTCAGTGGGGTTACACTGAGGCCGAGTTTGGACTCCACCTCGTCTAGCAGGTCAAAAGCATCTTTCCCTTCTCGGTCCAGCTTGTTGATGAACACGATGATGGGTGTATTGCGCATGCGGCATACCCGCACCAGTTTTTCGGTTTGGGGCTCCACGCCTTTGGCCACGTCGATGACCACGATCACGCTATCCACAGCGGTGAGGGTGCGGTAGGTGTCTTCCGCAAAGTCTTCGTGACCGGGGGTATCCAGGATGTTGATTTTGAGGCCGCGATAATCGAAGGCCATTACGGAAGTGGCCACGGAGATACCCCGTTGCCGCTCAATTTCCATGAAGTCGGAAGTGGCCGCTTTTTTGATTTTGTTGGATTTCACCGCACCTGCTACCTGAATGGCGCCCCCGAAGAGCAGCAATTTTTCGGTCAGCGTGGTTTTACCAGCATCCGGGTGACTGATGATGCCAAAAGTGCGGCGCTTTTTTAATTCTTCTACAAAACTCATGCACAACGATTTTCGGAGCGCAAAAGTAATAAAAATTAAGGTTCCACCTGGTTCTTGCAGGAACAAACATTGTAAAATGCAGAAAAATCAAGAAGTTACGGGCATCCAGTGATTGAGCACAAGCCTGAAATCAAGTCAGGATTTTCAGCTTTAAGTAAATCCCCTCAGCCCACATTCTTCCCAATCACATCCAACACCGCCCGAGCCGCCTTCAAACTTCCCACCCCATCTTTCACCAAAATAAAATGCTGGTGCGACTGTTTAAAACTCAGCCCGTGCTCCTTGCCTTTGGCCCCTACAAAAGCCACGATCTTGTGAAACATCGGACTCTCATAAAATGCTGACTGCGGATTTTCCACAAAATAACAGCGCAGCTTTTCATTTTTGAGGATCACCCTTTCAAAACCCAGGCGTTTACAAGTCCAGCGTAAGCGCAGGCCTTCGAAGAGCTCCTTTACCTGAGCAGGCATGCGCCCAAAGCGGTCGCGTAGGTTACTCTGGAAAGCTTCCACTTGATCTTCGGTTTCCAGGCGATCCAGTTCGGTGTACAAGTTGAGGCGCTCCTGAATGCTGGTCACGTATTTTTCAGGCATGAGCATTTCCACGTCGGTTTCGATGGTCACGTCGCGCACGTACTGGCGGGTCGTTTTTTCCAGTTCTTCGGCGAAGACGTCCTTAAAGTCCGTTTCCTTGAGTTCGATGATCGCCTCTTCCAGGATTTTTTGGTAGGTCTCATACCCAATGTCCACAATGAAGCCACTTTGCTCTGCACCCAGCAGGTTGCCCGCCCCCCGGATGTCGAGGTCGCGCATGGCGATGTGGAAGCCACTACCCAAGTCCGAAAATTCCTCCAGGGTCTTGAGCCGTTTGCGGGCGTCGCTGGTGAGGGTGGATAGAGGTGGACTGAAGAGGTAGCAGTAGGCCTTTTTATTGCTCCGCCCCACCCGACCGCGTAACTGGTGCAGGTCGCTCATGCCGAATTGGTGGGCATTGTTGATGAGCATGGTATTGGCATTGGAAATGTCCAGGCCCGTTTCGATGATGTTGGTACACACCAGCACATCGTATTGTTTGTCGATGAAATCGACCAGGGTTTTTTCGAGTTTGTCGGCCTCCATTTGGCCGTGCGCCGACGCCACTTCCACATCCGGGCACAGGCGACGAATCATCATTTCGACTTCCGCCAGATTTTTGACCCGATTGTGTACAAAAAACACTTGCCCGCCGCGGTTTACTTCGTAATAAATCGCCTCTTTGATGATGTCTTCGCTAAAAATGCGCACTTCGGTGTGGATGGGCTGGCGATTGGGTGGCGGAGTGCGAATGATCGAGAGGTCGCGAGCCGCCATCAAGGAAAATTGCAGGGTGCGCGGGATCGGCGTAGCAGTCAGGGTCAGGGTATCCACGTTGACCTTGAAGTTGCGCAGTTTTTCCTTGGAGGCCACCCCGAATTTTTGCTCCTCATCGATGATCAACAGCCCCAAATCTTTAAACTTCACCTCCTGGTTCAGCAGCGCCTGGGTGCCAATGATCAGGTCAATTTTTCCTTCCTTGAGTTTCTGGAAAATTTGTTTTTTATCCGCCGCCGAACGAAATCGATTGACGTAATCCACGGTAGCCGAAAACTCCTTGAGGCGATCGCCGAAGGTTTTGGCGTGTTGCAGTGCGAGAATGGTGGTGGGCACCAGTACCGCGACTTGTTTGCCGTCCAAAATCGCCTTGAAGGCTGCCCGGATCGCTACCTCGGTTTTGCCAAAACCCACGTCGCCACAGATCAGGCGATCCATGGGGTAAGGCTTGGTCATGTCGTTTTTGGTATCGATGGTGGCCTGCAACTGGTCGGGCGTATCTTCGTAAATAAAGGAGGATTCCAGCTCCACCTGCATGTAGTTGTCGGGGGCAAAGGCGAAGCCGGGTGAGGCCTTGCGTTGGGCGTAGAGTTTGATCAACTCGCCCGCAATGTCCTTGACCTTCTTTTTGGTTTTGGCCTTGAGGTTGCGCCAGGCATCGGAGCCCAGTTTATTGAGTTGCGGAGGCGTGCCCTCCTTGCCAACGTATTTGGCAATTTTGTGCAAGGAGTTGATGCTGACGTAGAGCAGGTCGTTGTTTTTGTACACCAGCCGCACACATTCCTGCACGTGGCCGTTCACGTTGATGGTTTGTAGGCCTTTGAACTGGCCGATGCCGTGATCGATGTGGGTCACAAAATCGCCCGGTTGCAGGTCGCGCAGCAGGCGCAGGTTCAAGGCCTGTTCCTTGCTGTAGCCCTGGCGGAGTTTATAGCGGTGAAAACGGTCAAAAACCTGATGGTCGGTGTAGCAGACAATGTTGAGCGCCGGGTCGACGAAGCCCTGGTGGAGGCCCTGCACGATGGGAAAAAATTCTACTTTGGCGCGTAAGTCTTCAAAGATGGTATAAAAACGCTCAACCTGCTTGGGGTTTTCGGTAAAGAGGTAATTGGTCCAACCTGCGGCGGTGTTGGCGTGCAAGTTCTCGATCAGCAGGTCAAAATTGCGGTTGAAACTGGGCTGGGGTTTGCCGCCGTATTTGAGCTCTGCCGTACTCGTGAGTGGCTGTGGCGCATTGGAGAGCAGCACGATGGGGTGCTGGCGCACGTCTTCCACCACGTCGCCGGGGTACAAAAAGGCGCGATCGCGGAAAACCTCGGCGAGCTCCGTTTCGTCCAGAACGGAAATGGTTTTGGCAAACTTCTCAGCGTCCTCAAAACAGCGCTGCAAACGATCGATCAGGATTTGAAAATCGTGAATCCAGATGACCGTGTCTTCTTTGAGCACCCGAAACAAGGAGACTTTGTCCTCCTGTTTGAAGCGGGTATTGATGTTGGGCACAATCGACACCTTGCTGATGTTTTGCGCCGAAAGTTGACTTAAGGGGTTGAAGGTACGGATGCTTTCTACCTCGTCGTCGAACAACTCGACGCGGTAAGGCAGGTCGTTGCCAAAGGAAAAAATATCGATGATGCCGCCCCGCAGGGAAAACTGGCCGGGTTCAAACACAAACTCTTCACGCGTAAACTTGTACTCGACCAGCACCTGGATCAAAAACTCGGGATCCAGTTTTTCGCCCTTGGCGATTTCAATCCGTGTTTTGCTCAAAACTTCCGGCGCCACCACCCGCTCGAACAGGGCCTCCGGGTAAGTCACGATGATCTGCCCCCGCGAAGCATTGCTCACCGCATTGATGACCTCGGTGCGCTCCAGCACATTGGTCTGGTTCAACTCCTCAAAACGCAGCGGCTGCTTGAAGGAGTCCGGAAAAAAATGCACGGGCCTTTTGCCGAACAGCGCGGCCAGGTCGTTTTGCCAATAAGCGGCTTCTTCTTTGTTGTCGGCTACAATGAGGTGATTGGCGGGGTATTGCTGGTACACCCCTTCAATGACAAAGGCGAGCTGGGCACCCACCAATTCGAGTAACTTTACCCGGGCGGGGCTGTCGTTTTTGAGTTCCTGTACGATGTTGGTCGTGCGCTGATCCTGTCGGTATGCGTCGAGTAATGTTTGTAAGTTTTTCACGAGTGCAAAGATAGTGAAATTGGGAAACGGTATGGGAGTTGTGGTGGTTCATTATCGGGTTGTTTTAGGTGTTCTTCGGTCAATGTGTGGAAAGGATAGCAAGCTCTGCTTTATCCGGCTTCAATCATTCTAATCCTATTTGCAAACCAAGTTCCAAAGTCCCAAGGTTAGCATGCCAACCCTGGGACTTCGGAATCTTCTATTGTTTCTCAAACGCCTTCCGCTGCAAGCCCGGAATAATCCGCAGTGCATTTTCATAATACACCTTCTTCAAAATTTTGTCTGGCAGGGCCATGCCGTACATCCGCCAAAAAGCGTGGTAACGCTTGTGGTAGGGAAAATACTCGTCTGCAGTTTCCAGCACCCGGAAATAGGTCGGATACTCTTCAGGGTGATAAGCATCTTTTCCAAAAAGCACCCGATTCTGGTACTTCTCAAAAAACGCTGCTGAGGCCCGGGGCTGGCGACCTAGTTCCGCGATGATCGCCCCACACTCCACATACATATTGGGGTACATGTCGAGCAATTGGCCCAGTTTGGTCAGGTCATTGGCGTACCAACCGAAGTGGGCATTGATGAAGGTGGTTTTGGGGTTCTTCTTAAAAACGTTGTGCTGCTGCTTGATGAGGGTATCAAAAGGGGCAGGATTATCGTCGCCACGTTTGCGGCCAGGATTGAGTTTGAGCTCCAACCAACGTTCGTTGTTTTCATCCAGCGGCTCCCAGAATTGTTTGGGGTCGGCGGTGTGGATGAGTACGGGGATGCCCAATTCGCCACATTTGGCCCAAACGGGGTCGATCCGGGGATCGTCGATGTGGATGTAATTGCCTTTGCTGTCTTTTTCAGACAGGCCCAAGCTTTTAAAAATCTTCAAACCTTTTGCGCCATTTTTTACGTCAAATTCAATTTGTTTGACGGCGTTGCTGGTCCAATCGGGCTCGTCGATGCCTTTAAAGCTCAGGTTGGTAAACACCGCGATCCGGTGTTCCAGGTTGTACTTTTTGACGTTGTCGGTGATGGCCTTGAGGGCTGCACCACCCCGCCCACTCAGGTTCATACAAATGCCCATGTTGAGCGAATCCATTTCCCGAACCAGAATGGTCAGGTCTTGGGTAGCCATGTTCCAATGGTGGCTGTGTACGTCCAGGAATGGGAATTTGGAGCGGGTGATCTTGTGCTCCGGTACGACCAAGGATGATGGTGGATCGTATTTTTCAAAATCCATGGTTTGGGTCTGGGCCAATGCTACCAGGGGTAGGAAGGCCATAAAAAAAAACAGGTAAAACAAATGCTTCATTGATGTCGTATTACTCAGGTGTGAATGAATGTATAGTTTAGGAGGGTTGAGGGAGGTTGAGGCTGCCGCGAGCGACTTAGACAAGGTCTTTGTCAAAAGCGCTCGCGGTAGCCTTAACCTTCTCAACTCCTCAACCTTCTCAACTTTCCCAATCAAGACTACAAAATAATCCCGAACTTTTTGGCACGAATGTGCTGCCATTTTTTTACATTACTGGAGTATTAACCCAAACGAACCCATGGCGTTTTTGAACCGTGTAGCTGGCAATACCCGCAAATGGATTCCCTGGAGGCTGAATCCCATTCCGGGCACTATTCTCGATTTCAACCTTGCCATCGCCATTTTTATCATCGATCTGCTGATTGGGATTACGGGGTTTATGTGGCTGGAGGAGTTTGAATTCATCGATGCCATTTACCAAACAGTCATAACCATCTCTACGGTTGGCTTCACTGAGGTAAAAAAACTGGACGATACCGGAAAAATTTTCGTTTCAGTCTACATTCTATTCAACATCGGGGTCTTTGCCTACATTTTATCGGTTATTTCCTACTATGTCATTCAAGGCGAAATTTTTAAAACCATGCACCTGAATCAAGTCAAAAAATCCATTGAGCAACTGTCCAACCACGTGATTGTTTGTGGCTATGGCAAATACGGCCGGGAAATTACCCAACATTTTTTGCAGCAAAAAATTCCCTTTGTCATCATCGACATCAATCCAGAGCGGATTGCAGCCATCCAAGGGGCTACGCAGGAAATTTTGTACGTCGAAGACGATGCTACCCACGATGAGGCTCTTGTAGCAGCAGGAATCACTCGCGCCCGCTCACTGATCGCGGCTTTACCCGAAGACTCCGACAATGTATTCATCGTTCTGACTGCTCGACAGCTCAACCCCCAGCTCGACATCATCAGCCGGGCCAAAGACCCCAAGTCGCAAAAAAAACTCATGCTGGCTGGTGCGAACCACGTGGTGATGCCCGAACAAATTGGGGGTTTCTACATGGCTACTTTGGTGTCCAAACCCGGCGCCGTAGAGTTTTTCTCCTTCATCACCAATGAGCACAGTTCGGATATTGGATTTGAAGAATTGGCTTATGAAACTGCCCCAGCCAAGTGTCGGGGACTTACCTTAAATGAGTTGAAAATCCGGCCAAGCACCGGGGCCAACGTCATCGGATTTAGGGATGCCACCGGGTATTACCACATCAATCCTTCCGCCGATGCCACCCTTTTGCCCAATACCAGCTTTATCGTTTTGGGCGACAAACGACAGTTGAATAAATTGAAAGAATACTTGCGGGAGTTTTAACTTTGGCCTTTTCTTAGCAGTGGGGCAAAATGAGCACTTATTTTTTTATCGCCCCTTAAAAAGCCTAACCATGAAAAAAACAGTTCTCCTTTCCCTCTTACTGGCTTGTGTGACTCCATTTTGGAGCACAGCACAAGAGACCAGCCCCAACCGCAAAAAAATAACCATTACCCCCGAACAAGTTCAAAGTACCGTAGCCGCTGAATCTTCGCTGCGCAATGCTCAGACCATTTCCACCCTCAAACCGCTCAAGATCAAATTTGCCGACCGGGTAGAAAACTTCTTCACCCTAGCCCTCAATTGGCCCAAAACCACCAGTGGCAGCACCAACCTGAGCTTTGAATACCGCGAAAAAAAACGCAACAAATGGAGCGAATGGAAAGCCCTCCCCGTTGATCGGCATGGAGAAGAAGAATCCAGCGTAGAAGCTACCGAGATGAAACAATTGGATGCGCGGGTAAAAAGTATTCAAATTCGGGTACTGCAAGCAGCGGGCCAAAGCTTGCCGGAAGGCATTCAAATCAACTTGTTCAATCCGGTTTTGCCCCAAAATCCGGGTTCTGCTTCACTGAATACAAAGCCAACAAATACTGGCCCTTTATTGCCCGAATTGCGCTCCTGCTCCTGCCCTTTGCCCCAAATGGTTGGGCGGGATACCTGGGGGGCGCCACGGCCTTGTGCCTCGCCGGGTTATGCCGCCGTTACCCACCTGGTGGTACACCATTCCGCCGGGACGAATACCGCCACCAACTGGGCACAGGTGGTGCTGAGCATTTGGGATTTTCACGTGAACACCCGCTTGTATTGCGATGTAGCTTACAACTACCTCATCGATCCGAATGGCGTGTTGTACGAAGGCAGAGGCGGTGGCAACAACGTCGTCGGTGCCCACTTTTGCGCCACGAACACTGGTACCATGGGGGTGTGCCTACTCGGTAACTTTCAAGAAGTGGAGCCCAGCGATGCGATGCTGAATACCCTGGCCAATGTACTGGCCTGGAAAAGTTGCAACTCAAATCTTGACCCTTTGACAAAATCCATCCATGCCCGGAGTACCCTGTATTTGAACCACGTCTGTGGCCATCGCGACGGTTGTGCGACCGAATGCCCCGGCACCAATGTGTACAGCAAGCTGGCGAGTATACGTGCCAAAGTAGCCAGCAACATCCAGGCTTGCAACTTTACCGTAGGTATCGATGCCCCCAAAGGTGCAGACTATCACATCGACATCATCCCCAACCCAGCCCGGCAAAGCTTTCGCCTGCAAGTCAGCAATGGCCTGCGCATCACCCAACTGGAGCTGTACAACCTGATGGGGCAGCGCATGGGGGGAGTGCAGTTTGATGCCAACACTTTGCAGGTCAATTGTGGGAACCTACCCAGGGGTGCCTATGTTGTAAGGGTGCACGATGCGCAAAATCGGATCAGTGCCCGGCAAATTGTATTGCAATAATGACGACCGAAGACTTCAAAAAAATCTCCGATACCGTCCCCAAAGATCCTGGGGTTTATCGCTTCATCAACGATGAGGACACCATTTTGTACGTGGGCAAGGCCAAAAACCTGAAAAACCGCCTGGCGAGTTATTTTGGTGAACGGAAAGACCGCCTCTTCCGCACCCGCCTGATGGTCAAAAATGCCAGCCGCATCGAATTCACGATCGTCGAAACTGAAACCGATGCCCTCCTGCTCGAAAGCGCCCTGATCAAAGAACACCAGCCGCGTTACAACGTGATGCTCAAGGATGATAGGTCCTACACCTACATTTGTATCAAAAAAGAACATTTTCCCAGGGTGTTTTTCACCCGGCGGGTGATTCGGGACGGCTCTACTTATTTTGGGCCTTACACCAACAAGGGCCGGGTGCAGATCATTTGGGATTTGTTGCGGCAATTGTTTCCCCTGCGCACCTGCCAGCTCAATTTGGGCCCCGAAAACATTGCCGCTGGTAAGTTCAAAGTATGCCTGGAATACCACATCAAAAACTGCCAGGGTCCCTGCGAAGGCCACGAAGATGAGGTTAGTTACAATGCCAAAATTGAACAAATCAAAAACATCCTCAAGGGTAATTTTGGCGCGGTAATTCAACACTTCAAAGGTTTGATGCACCAGTACGCCGAACAAATGGAGTTTGAAAAAGCCCAGGCCATCAAGGAGAAATTGACGGCTTTTGAGGATTATCAGGCGAAAAGCACCGTAGTCAGTTCGAGTATCCGGGATGTGGATGTATTTTCGATTGCCAGTGATGAAAAGGAGGCTTACGTCAATTACCTGCGGGTGGTCAACGGGGTGATCATTCACACCCATATGCAGGAGCTGGTCGTAAATATGGAGGAGGAAGAAGCGGATTTATTGGCCTACGCCATTCCGCTGATCCGCGAGCGTTTCAACAGCATTGCACCAGAGTTGATCCTGCCCTTTGAGGTGCCCGTAACGGATAAAAACCTGTTGGTAACGGTGCCCAAAATTGGTGAAAAACGCAAACTCCTCGAGCTTTCCCTCAAAAACGTACAATACTACCGCGCCCAGAAAAAACGCGATGAAGCCAGCAAAACCAAACGCCAAACACCCGCTGAACGCATCTTGCGCACCCTGAAGGCCGACCTACAAATGAACGACTTGCCGATGCACATCGAGTGTTTTGACAACTCGAACATCCAGGGCAGCAACCCGGTTTCCTCCTGCGTAGTATTCAAAAATGCCAAACCTTCCAAACAGGACTACCGCCATTTTAAAGTCAAAACCGTGATCGGCCCCAACGATTTTGACACCATGAAAGAAGTGGTATTCCGCCGCTACCGTAGACTTTTGGAGGAAAACCAATCTTTGCCCCAATTGGTGATCATCGACGGTGGCAAAGGTCAACTAAGTGCAGCGATGGAAAGCATCAACGAATTGGGCCTGGCCGGGAGGATGACCATTGTAGGCATTGCCAAACGGCTGGAAGAAATTTTTTTTCCCGGGGATTCAGTGCCGCTGTACATCAACAAAAAATCGGAATCGCTCAAATTGATCCAGCAAGCCCGCAACGAAGCGCACCGTTTTGCGATTACTTTTCACCGCGATCTGCGCTCCAAAAATTTCATTGATACCGAATTGAACAACATTCCAGGCATTGGGGAAAAAACCGCGCAAAAACTGCTGACGCATTTTGGGTCGGTAAGAAAAGTGCGGGAGGCCCTGGCTTCGGAGTTGATTGAGGTGTTGGGGATGGCCAAAGCGAAGGTCGTGAAGGCGTATTTTGATAAGGAGGGGGAGTGACATCACCCCACCCAATACAAAAATCCCCCCAGCACCAACATCATCAAACACCCCAACAACGCAATCGCTACCATTGGGCGTTTGAGCACAAAAGTGCTCAGCAAATACGCAATGACGATGCTGAGGCCAAAACCCCAGGAAAGATTGACCAGTAAAAAAGCCTCTTTGGACGAGGCTGGAAAATGTGGATTGGCACCTGCCATGCGCACGGCCATGGAAACAGAAGCCAGGATAGCCGCAGTGTACAACAAGCGCTTTACCCACAAGTTGCTATTTTTCATTTGTGTTTATTTTTCAACGACGATAACTCCCCCTTTCATCACCAAACGGATTTTGCGCAAATCGCTGATGTTTTGATCAGGGCGACCTGCTACGATCAACAGATCAGCCAACAAACCGGGGCGGATGGTGCCCACTTCAGCCGACAAACCAAACACTTTGGCGTTGATGGAAGTGGCAGATTTCAAAACCTCCAGTGGCTTCATACCATAGTCCACCATCATTTCCAACTCGCGGGTATTGTCGCCGTGGGTGAATACGCCCACGTCACCGCCAGCCAAGATGGTCACTCCTGCATCCAGCGCTTGTTTAAAACTCTTGCGTTTTTGCACGATGCGCTCTGGATCCGGGTCAACGCCCTTGCGCCAGCCCCGGTATTGCAAAATCGCATCCCCAGCCGCTAAAGTAGGGCACAATGCAACGCCTTTTTCGGCCATTAGTTTAAAAATTTCGGGGGTACCTGCGTCGCCGTGTTCGATGCTTACCACTCCGGCCAGGGCGGCGCGGCGCATGCCTTCCTCCGTCCCTGCATGGGCAACGACTCCGCGCCCGCTACTGGCAGCGGTTTTGACCATTAGTTGTAATTCTTCAAGCGAAAAAGTTGCCCGTGCTTCGCCGCGTAGCCCCCAGCGGTAGTCGGCGTATACCTTTACCACATCGGCACCCTTGCCCATTTGTTCGCGCACTACCTTGATGAGGTTGTCGTGCCCATCTGCTTCTTCGGCACCTAGTGGTACGTCCACATGGGGCGCAAAGCCTTTGGGCCCGTAACTCCCGGTGGCTACAATCGCCGGACCCGCCACCAACATCCGTGGGCCGGGGATGACGCCTTTTTCAATGGATTGTTTCAACCCCACATCGGCGTAACCTGCGCCTTCTGAGCCTAGGTCACGAACAGTCGTAAAGCCAGCTTCTAGGGTTTTTCGCGCATGCACTGTTGCACGTACCACCCGCTCTGCCTCGGATTCCACCAGGACCTGATCGTTCCAAGACGTTTCGTTGTAAGGATGCAACAACAGATGGGAATGGCCTTCAATAAGCCCAGGTAAGAGGGTAGTTCCGGGTAGTTCCAAGCGCCGAGCATTGGCTGGCACCCTAATGGAAGCAATTGGACCTGCCGCGCTAATTTTGTCTTTTTCAATCAAAACCGCCCAGGATTCCTGCATCACTTGACCATCAAAAACCCGGCTGGGAATGATCAAAAGTGGAGTGGTGTTTTGTCCAAAGAGCAAAAAATACCAACCAAGGCTAAAAAGAATAAAAAGAAGCTGAATTTTCCCTTTCATACTTGATGAAGACTAACGCTTGATCCACAGCGCGAGGCCAAAGGCAATAACGACCAGGATCAAACCAAACATAAAGATGCTGTAACAAATGCGGAGGAATCGGTATTTCTGGGCGAGTACCTTGCCTAAAAAATAGATGTCGCGGGTCATGGAGCTGTATAAAAAATCGCGGTCTTGGATCATCTCTTTCATGCCCCAATCAAAGTCTTCCAATTTCATGTTGTAAAAATTGCCAAAAAAGAGCAGGTTGGTTTGTTTTTTGGCAATATCCTCGCGGGTGAATTCGCCCTTGGTGATTTTTGGTCGGGTAGACAAAATGGCAAAAACCAAAGCACTCAAACAAACCGCCAATAGCAAAAAAGTAGGCAAAATCAATTCTGGATGACTATTGAAATTGGGAATCAAACTCGAAATCGCAATTGACATGATGATGGCATTGATACTGAGCATGATGTTCGCCTTGTTGTCGGCAATGGCGCTCAGGTTCAAGTGCGTGCGGTAGGTGTTGCGGTACATGGTTTCGACACCCCGCCCCAGGTTGAGTTCTTTCAGCTCTTTTTGGGTTTTTTTCTTTTGTTTTTTCCATTTGCGCTCCTCTTCACTGCCTTCTGAAGGCACGATGCGCTGTTGGTATTTTTTGAGTTGTTTGATGTTTTTGAACTTACCATTGTCAAAGTACTGACGGCCCAATTCGGTATGGTAATGGTGGCTCGTGATGAAATCCAGTTCATTTTGAACCCATTCTTCTTCGTTCATGAAACTTTGCCGGGTCATGAGCAGCTCTTGCCGCACCCGGCTACAACGATCCCAGTACAATTCCGAGCCCAGGTGGCTGTAATCCGAATCGCGGATGATTTCTTCCAAAAGATTGCGCGGCTGGAATTTGATTTGGGTGGCTTCGATCAGGTGTTCTACCCTCTGGATGTTTTGCTCGGAATAGCCATGTGATTCCAAAAAGCGCCGGGCATTGATTTGTCCTCGTGCTTCGTGGCCAGCAGCCCCTTGATCGTAACCCGTATCATGAAACCAGGCTGCTAAAATCAACACTTCAGTATCATTGACCGACAACGCATACCCACTCCCCAAACGCCGGGCAGCATCAATCACATCACAAGTGTGTTGAAAATTGTGGTAGAAGTATTTTTCGTCGATGTGATCGCGAAAATACTGTTTAACGTATTTTTCGGCAGCCGAAGTCAGATTTTGTGGCGGAGATTGAGTGGTTTCCATAGTGTAGCGCTTCCTCCGACCAAAGTAGGATATTTTTTGGAAAAAAGAAAGGATAGGACTTTAGCATCATGTTTAATTTATTCCTTCTGATGTAAACTTTTTTGCCCTTTTTAGACATATTGACAAAAAGCTTATGCCCACAACTTCGTTACTAGAAAAAAACCTTAGTTTGGCAGCTATGGAACGATGAAAAAATAACTACCACCTTTTCACTTTGCTCTTTTGTGCTTATTCATCCTATCTTTCTCGTTAAATAGGCTTGCTATTCGCCTCAAAAGATAGTTGACTAAGCCCAAAATAGCTGCGTTTAAAGGTGCCATTTATTTCTTCATCGTTCCTATTGAGTTAATTTGAGGATGAAAAATTGTATGCGCCTTGTATTGTGGGGATGGATAATGTGTTGCGGTGTGGCCAGTGGTTCGCTCATCGCCCAGTCCGCCCAATACCAATTCAAAGTATACAACCTTGAAGACGGCCTCAGCCACCGCGATGTGTTCAAAATTGCGCAGGACAATAGCGGATTCATCTGGGTCGCCACCATGGATGGCCTCAACCGCTTTGATGGTTACGAGTTTGAACGCTACAGCAGCCGCAAGAACAACAAACGTTCCCTGCCACTGGATGCCATTTCGGACATGACCATTGGCCGAAGCAATGAACTTTGGTTGGCCGGGCAAAACCACGTGAGTGCCTTTTACACCGAGTTTCACCAGATCCAGACCCATCACCTGCGTCAACATACTCAAGACAAGGTAAATTCGGCCAGCAAAAACTCGCTTACCCCCCACAACCTCTTTCAGGATACCCAGGGTGCCTTATGGATGGCTGCCATGGAAGATAAAACGGGCCAGGTATCCCTACAACGGCTGGATGAATACGGCAAACTGCACAAGGTGGCCGATTTAAAGGGCAAATCTCCCCGACGCCCCATCATCCAGTTCAACGGTTACATTTTTGTGGGTGCCCAAAACAACGAATTGTGGCTGCTATCGCCCCAAACGGGCAACAAAGAAAAAGTCATCACCCTGCCTGGTCCTGCCACCGAAAGCAATCGGGCAGTACACCTGCACGCCACCGGTGGGCGCTTGTGGATTTTGACGGCTACGGGCAAGGTCTATACCCTTAGCAAGCCAGAGGCTGCCCTCGAATTGCATGCCATCAACCAATACATTCCCGAAGGCGGTTTGTACAACTCTATGCTGATCGACCCCCTGGGCAACATTTGGCTGGCGGGGCAGGGCAAGCTCTGGCACTTCATCACCCAAAGCAATGTGCTGGAAAACTACGATGAGCGGGTGCGTTTTTTGCTCAAATCCATGCCCAATTACCGCCAGGTGTTTCGGGATCAATCGGGCGTGATCTGGGTGGCCAGCGACTATGGCGTGATCAAAATTGTAGAATCGGAAAAACTCTTCACCCAATACCTGAGCGGCGGCAATGAAGACTGTCGGGATTTGCAATGCAGCATTCGAGGCATGGCTGAAGATGAAGAGGGGCGGGTTTATTTGTCTTATTACAACGCCATTCACGTACTGGATCCACGCTCTAACGCTTTGCGTCCGCTTTTCCCTTACCACAATTTTTCCAATTTGCCCTTTGGTCTGGTTTACCATCAGGGGTATTTGTATACGGGCAATGGTTGGAAAATCAATCCCAAAACCTTACAGCAGACTAAACTTTTTGCCGATGCCGATCAAGAAATCGGGGGCCTGGTAGCCATTGGAGGCCAGGGTAGCATTTTGTTCGGCTACGGCACCAAGCTCTACCAGTACGATCCTAAAAAACAAAAACTACAAAGTTATCGGGGAAAACAAGGCGCTTGGTCAGAGCGCTTGGGCGAAATCAGCTTTTTGCACCCGGGCCGCAATCCAGCCATTTTATGGGTTGGAACGATGGATCAAGGCCTCTATCAGTTGAACCTCAAAACTGGAAAACGCAAACATTTTTATACAGGCAAAGGCAGTCCGGTAGAAGTATACCCTCGGCGCATCAATTGCATTTATGAGGATCGGCGGGGAGTTTTGTGGATCGGAACTGATAAGGGTTTGCAAAAAATCAATTTTAAAACCGCCCAAAGCACCAACTACAATCGCCGCTCGGGTTTGTCCAACGACATCGTGACCGCCATTTTACCGGAAGGAGATTCCTGCCTGTGGATCAGTACTTACCTGGGGCTGAACCGCATGAGCATCAAACGCGAGCAGTTTTTGCCTTTTATGGAACAAGATGGTTTGTCCAACAACGAATTCAACCGCATTGCGGCTTTACGAGCCAGCAATGGCCGATTGTATTTTGGCGGTTTAGATGGAGTCAATGCCTTTTTTCCGGGGCCGCAGTTTTGGCGCAAGGAGAGCAAAGCTTACGAGGCACCGATGCTTTTTACCAAATTCACCCATTACAGTGGGGATCGAGATACTATTTTTACCCGTACAGCCGGGATCAACAAACAACGTTCGGTCTTTTTGCGCAACCGCGACCGCTACTTCACGCTCAGTTTTGCAGTTGCCAATTACCGTGAACCCAACCAAAACCGTTTTGCCTACATGTTGGAAGGGTACGAAGGGAAGTGGACGCCCTTCGACAACGAACACATGGTGATGTACAGCAACATCCCCGCTGGGAATTATACGTTTAAGGTGAAAGCCATCACCGCAGGTAGCTTGAACAAGGCCAGCGAAATGGAGATCGAAATGATCATTGAGCAGGCTTTTTACAAATCCTGGACTTTTATTATCACCTGTATCGTCGTTTTTTTTGGAGGACTTTATGCTTTTGTACGCTACCGCATCTACACCATCCGCAAAAAGGAAAAAGCCCTGGAGCGACTCGTCAGGATGCGCACCAGCGAATTGGAGGATGAAAAGCACAAATCGGATCAACTCCTGCTCAATATTTTGCCTGCCGAAACCGCCGAAGAACTCAAAACCAAAGGCAAAGCCAGCGCCCGCCGCTATGACAACGTAACGGTTATGTTTACTGATTTTAAAGGTTTTTCCAGTATTGCGGAGCAAATGGAGCCCGAGCAGCTCGTTGAAGAAATTGACTACTGTTTCCGGGCTTTCGACGCCATCATTGACCACTATGGACTGGAAAAAATCAAAACCATCGGGGATGCCTACATGTGTATGGAAGAAGGAATTGACAGCAGCCCAAGGGAGAGTGTTAGCAGGGTGGTCAAGGCGGCTCTGGACATTCAGCAATTTTTAAATGAAACGGCCATCAAACGCCGCGAACAAAACCTGCCCGCCTTTGAAGCACGGATTGGCATCCATACCGGGCCAGTAGTGGCCGGGGTGGTAGGCACCAAAAAATTTGCTTACGACATTTGGGGCGATACGGTCAATATTGCTTCGCGGATGGAGTCGGAAGGGGCAGCGGGAAAGGTCAATGTGTCGGAAACGTCCTATCGCTTGTTGAATGGTGAGTTCAAGGGAGAACTACATGGGCAATTTAAGGACCGGAATAAGGATAGGATTGATATGTATTTTGTGGTGTTGAGGGAGGCGTAAATAGAGGGACTTTAGGCATGTGATTATTCGCAAATCCACCAATTTAAAAGCTTAGTGGGTACGACCAAAATTCTGAATTCTGTGATGCCTGATCATACCTCCCTCAAAACAAAAAGAAAATTAAACACATAGAAACAATTCAAAGTGTTTCACCAGCAGCCTCCAAAATAATTTTAAGCGCTTTGTCACTTAAATAAAACCCACTCTCATCTCTAAATATGCGTTTTGTTAAATTCGGAGATCACTTCAACATCATGTTGAGCATCTTCTTCATCATAATTTAAAGGGATTTGGCGATTTCCTAATTCTTTCCAAAAAGCTAGTCTAGTAATCCCTGCAAATTCAGCGGCTTTAGATGCAGATAGATTGAAGTCTTTGTAGAAAAAAATGGCTAACTCGATTTTGATTTCCTGCTCATCTTTACCGATACGCTCAAGAATTTCGCTAGGAATGGTAATGAATTGCGGAATTGCTGCCATGAATTTTTTTCTCAAGATATTACTTAATTCAGAAAAAATCAACCCCTAATTTTCATTTAGCTTAGCCGTCACTAGCTACAAACAAGAAGCCCCTGAGAAACTACATTCCTCAGGGGCTTTCCGCTTATCAACTATTCAAATCAACCATGTAGGAGGTTCTTACTGCCCCTGCGGGAACATCGTATTCTCCGTCGGCGCAATTTTGAATGGTGCAAACTTCTTCGTCAGATCATCCACAAATTTCTGATCCTTATTTTCTCTGGCGTCGCGCAAGAGCGTCTCCATGGTTTGTTCGGCCAGGCGTTTTTGCAAATCATAACTGGATGCAATCACATCGGGATCTTGTGAATTGATGAACTTCAACTGCTCCAATGTCTCTTTGGCCAAAATTTCCATGTGTGGCTTGGCCTTTTTATAGGCTCCAGCCCTTACATAAATTTCCAGCATGTAGTTGGTGCGGTAATCGTAAGGGAAGTTGAAGTTGGGGAATGACTTGAAATACTGATCGGTCAGCGCAATTGCTTTGTCATTTTTGCCCTCAGCCAAAAATGCTCCCGCAGCACGGCGCATCACCAATTGCATACTTTGTAAACTTGGCGCGTAGCTGTTGTCCACAAAAGTAGGCTCCTTGTCGAAGTTACCCCAACGCCATTTTTTCATGACGTTTTCGTATACCTTATCCGAGTCTACCTTGCCGCTACCGATCAAACCATAGTTCGGATCGCTAACTGTACGGGTAGGTACGATGCGCAAGGCCAGACCTTCCAGTTCCATGTAATCGTCCAGACCAAAGAACTTGCTGGCTTGGGTTGTTACCGCGAAGTAAATTGGGCGATCCCACAAGTTGGAAGTGATCACGTCCAATACAGCGATGTCATCCTTGGTCAGGTATTGCTGAGCAGGCATTTTTAGTGGAATCCGATCCACCAAAGTAGTATCCCCTTCTTTGGCAAGGCCCATTTGGATGACTTTTGCTCTAGGCACAGGGAGATAAACACTGCGGCTAGGCAGGTAAGACTCGGTAGAGCCACCATTGCTCAACTGCTGTGGGTGATCTTCACCAACAAATCGCATGAAGTCCTGGGCGCTCATTTCGCCTTGGCTGGCTTGCTCAACAAAGAACACCTGATTGCGGCGATCCCCTTGGTAAGCTGCACTATTCAAGGTTAGTTTCAGCGCCGGAGATTCGTTGATTTTGCGACGCAGCAGGTCGATGTACCAGTCTACCGCAATCAAACTGAGGTTGACCACCCGCACGTCGCGGCGGATGCCTTCTACCTCCTGGGCGTACCACAGTGGGTAAGTATCGTTGTCGCCGTAGGTGAAAATCACGGCGTTTTTCTCCACTGAGTTCAAGAAGTTGGACGCATAATCGCGGGAAGCGTAATGCCCGTTGCGGCTATGGTCGTCAAAGTTTTGAGTGCCCATCAGGATCGGGGCAATCATCACCAGGGCACCAGCCAGACCAGCTCCTACTGGGCCACTCAATTTGACCCGATCTCGCAAGAGTTCGTAAATGGCCAACACCGCCATCCCCATCCAGATGCAATAGACAAAGAAGGAACCCGCCAAAACGTAGTCCCGCTCGCGCGGCTCGTTGGGTGGCTGATTGGAGTAAACGATGATACCAACCCCTGTAATGATGAAGAGGGCCAGTAGCCCCAAAAAGTCATTGCGGCGTTTGCCAAAATGATACACTACACCCAGCAAACCAAAGATAAAGGGCAAGAGGTAATATTTGTTCCTGGCTGGATTGTTTTTTTGTACTTCAGGCAACAACTCCTGATTGCCCAAGCGAGTATCATCCAGTGCAGAAACTCCTGAGAACCAGTTACCTGCCGATTTATCCCAGGGGTAATAACCTTGCTCGCCATTTTGGCGGCCAGCAAAATTCCACATGAAATAACGCCAGTACATCCATTTGATCTGGTAATTCCAGAAAAAGCCGATGTTTTGGCTAAAGGTGGGTTTCCAGCCTTCGGGCAATTGTTGATTTGGATCCATGCCCATCCACTGCATGTACAAAGCGGGACGCCCTTGAGAGGGGTCGGCCATGCGTGGGAAGAGCATTTTATCCGAGTCATTGTAAACGTAATCTACCTTATCCGAAACGTGCTCATAGCGGTTGCCCACCCTGCCATAACGTTTTTCAGTCGTGACGTTGGTAGGTTGTGCCGCAAAGTGTGGCCCGCGCAACAAGGGGCGGTCGCCATACTGCTCACGGTTGAGGTAAGGCAGCAGGCTCAAGGCATCCTTAGGCGCGTTCATATTGATGGGCGGATTGGAATTGGCCCGGGTAACCACCATGCCGTAAGTAGACATAGCCAATACCATCAGGGCAAATGCCACCACTACATTTTGGATGGTAGAATCCTGTTTTTTGTGGGCATAACGAATCCCAAAATAAATGGCGGCCAAGATGATCAACACAGTTGGAATGATGCCAGAGTGGAAAGGCAAACCAAAGGTATTGACGAACAATAGCTCAAAATTGGCCCACAAACCTGGCAATCCCGTAATGATGACCATTTGGATCAAGCCTACAATCACAACCCCTATAAAAGCGGCAATTCCGGTACCCAGGAACGTGACGTTTTTGGAACGTTTGAAGTAAAAAAACATCGCCAGAGCCGGGAAGGTAAGGATACTCAACAAGTGAACCCCAATCGATAAACCCACCATGTATACGGCAAAAATCAACCAACGATCGTTTTGAGGATCATCGGGCAAAGCATACCATTTTACGGTAGCCCAGAGGGTGAGTGCGGTAAAAAAAGTAGACATGGCATACACCTCGCCTTCCACGGCTGAAAACCAGATGGAAGTGCAAAATGCAGTGCCCAAACCGGCTACCAAACCTGCTGCACCCAAGGCAATCTGATCCCCATTGCTAGGCTCATCATCACGCCCAACCAGGGCCAATTTGCCCAAAATAATGGTCACCCAGGCCACAAACATGGCCGCAAATGCCGTACAAATACCCGACATCAGGTTGACGGCAAAAGCAATATTTTCAGGATTGCTGGAAAACATGCTGCCTACCCAGGCAAACATCCGGCCCACCAGCAAAAAGAGAGGTGCGCCAGGCGGGTGCACAACTTGGAGTTTGTAGGCACCGAGGATAAATTCCCCGCAGTCCCACAAGCTACCCGTGCGTTCGGCAGAAAGATAATAGACTACTGTCGCTACCGCGAACACCAGCCAACCAACAATGTTTGTCGTGCGCTTAAAAGAACTCATGCGTTCGTTGTAATTTTTCTAAATTTAGCAATACACTATCAACCAGAGTAGTGGGCAAAAATAAGTGCTCCTTTTTCCTGAGCCAAAGGATTAGATAAGACACTTGAAATGAAGCGTTTAATTATCTATTTTTTTGGCAAAAGGAGCACTTGTTTTTTTATCGCCCCAAAGGTTTAGGCTTATTTCTTATTTCGACCTGCAAAACTAATAAAATATTGAGCATTACAGTCGAACCGGAGAAGGGGAAAGTGGAAAAAACTAGGCTTTTGCCACTTTCTTTCCCCTTAGATGCCCATTTGTTGCAAAAAGTTTCCTGCAACATCAAATAATAGCACTTACCTTTGTGGCAAATTTTACTGCCATGCTGAAAATGCTCTTCATGCTTGCCGTGATCTACATTGCGTATCGTCTTTTTACCTATAAACCGGCTTTGCCCGGGCGAAAGCCGCAAGATCATATCCGCAATCCGCACCAGAATGAACCAGGGAAGCAGGGTAAACAAGCCAATTCCAAATACGACGACGATTACATCGATTATGAAGAACTCAAGTGAAAACCCTACACCTGACAATGCTCAAGAACGCATTGGCGACTGGGTACTGTATAAAAACAACCAACTAATTGCCTTCAATAAGCCAGCAGGCATTCCAGCCCAGGCCGACAAAACCGGGGATAAATCACTGCTGCAACTGGCTGAAATTTTTACCAAATCCTCGGTGCAATTGGTGCATCGCCTGGATCGTCCAGCCAGCGGGGTCGTTTTGGTGGCCAAAACCCCCAAAGCCCTGGCCAACCTCAATGAGCAATTCCGCAACCGGCAAGTGCAAAAAACCTACCTGGCCGTAGTGGAGGCCATACCCGCCGAACCCAGTGGGCGTTTGGAACACTGGATTTGGAAAAATGGCCAAACCAACCGCTCCGTAATCAGTACGGAAAAAGGCCACGCCAACGCTGAACAAGCCATCCTGGAATACAAGCTCCTCGGCAGCAGCGACCGCTACCACCTGCTGGAAGTCAATTTATTAACGGGCCGCCACCACCAAATTCGGGCGCAACTCGCCGCTATGGGTTGCATCATCAAGGGCGATGTAAAATACGGTGCTCGCCGCAGCAACAAAGACCGTTCTATCCACTTACATGCCTGGAAACTGAGTTTTTTACACCCTGTGACGCAGGAAAATGTGATTCTGACTGCTCCGTTACCGGTAGATCCGGTCTGGGATGCGATGGCAAGTTATCTAGGATAGGGTTCCAAAGTTCCAAGTTCCAAAGTTCCAGGGTTCGGGGTTTGGAACCTTGAAACTTTTTAGGTAATTTTCGCAAAATACCTAACCACTGCCATTCACAGTAAACCTTATCACATGGATTTTAAGTCATTGTTTCGCCAAAAACCCATTCAATCCGTTCTTCAAGATCCTGACAGTAGTGCCCACGATTCAATGAACCGTACCTTAACGGTTCGTGACCTCACATTTATGGGGGTAGCCGCAGTGATCGGCGCGGGGATTTTTTCAACCATTGGGAGTGCAGCCTATTCTGGAGGTCCAGGGGTAAGTTTGTTGTTCATCATTACGGCAATCACCTGTGGTTTTACCGCCCTCTGTTATGCTGAATTTGCAGCTAGAGTACCCGTTTCGGGGAGTGCCTATACTTATTCATATGTGACCTTTGGAGAAGTGGTTGCCTGGATCATCGGCTGGGCCCTGATTTTGGAATACGCCATCGGCAACATCGTAGTTGCGATTTCCTGGAGTGCATATTTCAACAATATTTTGCAGGCCATCGGGGTCCATTTGCCCGCGTGGTTGACCATTGGTTACCAATCGGCGGTAATGGAATACCAGGATGCTCTGGAAACCGGAAAGGCGGTGGAAGATCTGGCTTATTCGCTGGCACCAGGCATTTCCGGCTTCAAGTTCATCATCAACTTGCCTGCTTTTGTGATTGTGGTATTGGTGACCTGCTTGGTGTACATCGGCATCAAAGAGAGTAAACGTATGGCCAATGGCATGGTTATGCTTAAAATTGCCATCCTCATTTTGGTAGCTATAATCGGCATTTGGTACATTTTTTCAGAAGGAACCACTTCCAATTGGACTCCATTTTTACCCAATGGAATGAAAGGTGTATTGGCGGGGGTTTCGGCAGTGTTTTTTGCCTACATCGGCTTTGACGCGATATCCACTACTGCTGAAGAGTGTAAAAATCCACAACGGGATTTGCCACGGGGGATGATTTATTCTCTGATTTTGTGTACTGTAATTTATGTAGTTACTACCCTGGTCATTACGGGGATGGTCAACTACTCCGAGTTTGCCAATGTGACCGACCCTCTCGCTTATGTGTTTGAAAAAATCAACATGAAGGCGGTAGGTTTTATTGTTTCGGTAAGTGCTGTGGTAGCGGCAACCAGCGTGTTACTTGTTTTTCAATTGGGTCAGCCCCGAATTTGGATGAGCATGAGCCGCGATGGTTTGTTGCCCAAACGCTTTTCAAATATTCACCCACGGTATCGTACACCTAGCTTCGCTACATTCGCAACGGGTTTGTTGGTAGGGATTCCGGTGTTGGTGATTGACGATGGTTTGGTGACTGATCTGACCAGTATCGGCACCTTGTTCGCCTTTGTACTGGTTTGTGGTGGGGTGCTCTTGTTGCCAGCAAGGCCCAAAGAGGCTGGGAAATTCAATCTGCCTTACATCAACGGCAAATTTATTGTGCCCGCTCTAGTGGTTCTGTTCATCATTGGCGCCAGCGAACGCCTGGGTGCTGCATTCAGCAACATTGGTAATGAGGGCTATCAAGAAGTACTATTTATTGTATTTGTTGCCCTGGCCTTGTACATAGCGGTAATGTCCTTTCTGCGCAATTATTCTTTGATTCCTGTACTGGGGATGTTGTGCTGCGCTTACCTGATGATCGAAATTCCGGCCAAAAGTTGGCTGGTATTTTTCCTTTGGATGGGCTTAGGACTGATCATTTATTTCTTGTATGGTGCGAAGCATAGTAAATTGAGTCAAGGGGCTTCTTAACAAGGTTCCAAGGTTCCTGAGTTCCAAAGTTCCAGGGTTAGTGCTAACCCTGGAACTTTGGAACTCAGGAACCTTGGAACCCTGTTTTGTAAACCGACAAAACATGAAAATCACCCTTTTTTCCACCCTCCTCCTTTCTACCCTGTTTCTGGTACAGGGTTTTGCCCAGGAAATTCCGCTGCAAGTGCAGGATTTTCTCAAGCGTACGGGCAGCGCATTGTCTTTGCCGCTCGATTCAGACTACAAGCCGGTTTACATTCCCGAGGAACTCTTCCAGCATTACGACTACGCGATTCGTTCTGGTAAAGATGAAGTGGAAATCCGTTTTTTATTCCTTCCCGAGATGGGCAACGAGCCCTTTGCACAGGTCAACAGCTACCGCATGGCCTTGCACATTGGCGACAATCAAAGCAATACCAGCTTCACCGCCCGTGAATTGACCGAAAGAGAATTGAAGGAGGTGTTTAATGCCGATTGGGGGCGAGTCTACATCCTCAAGCCCAAAACTTCCTTTTCCATCCAACAACATTGCCGTTTTTTGTGCCTACACAAACAGGATCAGGGGATGATCTGTGTTTTTTACCTCTTTGATAAGCCGAGTATGGCGATTGATCAAAGGTTGCATATGGTTAGATACCAGTGAGTGATGAATGATAAATGATGAGTGATGAATCAGTACAACCATTCATCACTCATCATTTATCATTCATCACTTCTTCAGGATACTTTTATACTTCGCCTGATCCCGCATTACCTTCACTGCTTCCTGCACTTCAGGGTCGCGTAGAAGGCCAATCTGGGCACGGCCATTGGCGTAGTAGTAACGTCCAGCGATGTCTTTTTCGATCAATTTGCTGATCAAGTCTTTGTATTTGCGGATGAGCTCAAGTTGAGCATTGCTCAGGGCGGTTTCCATGGCAGTCACGGAAGAACCTAAAGCGTAGCCTTCATCTGTAGCCTTTTGTTTGAACTGCTCCAGCAGTTTTTCACTTTCGGTGCGGAACACGAAGTTTTCTTTTTGTACAAAAGCGAGGAATGCGTCAAACTCCGTAAAGCGCAAATCCTTTACCTCGGGCATCTTTTCTTTGCCTTTACAAAAGTCGGTCACAAAGCGAAAAATGATATCCTGATCCTGAAGCGCCTTCACCACCGGGATATTGCTGGCTTGTTCAATCTTGATATCGGGGGCTACGCCACCACCATCCAGCACAGTGCGGCCATTGCGGGTTTTGAAGGTCGCACGGCGGCTATCTTCAATTTCGATGGGTTCTCCATTGCGGTATTGCACACTTTGGATGCAGCGTCCGCTGGGAATGTAGTATTTGGCAGTGGTCAATTTCAAGCGGGAGTTGTAGCCCACTTCCACCGTATTTTGCACCAAGCCCTTGCCATAAGAGCGCTGACCAATCAGCACTGCACGGTCATAATCCTGGAGGGTCCCACAAACAATCTCCGATGCAGAAGCCGAGTTTTTATCAATCAATACCGTGAGTGGCAAATCTTCGGAAACCGGAGAGGTTTGGGTGCGGAAGCTGCGGTCTTGTTCCTTGAGTTTGCCCCGGGTGGTGGTCACCAATTCATTTTTAGGGATAAACACATTACACAGGTTCACCGCTTCGATCAACAAACCACCACCGTTGCCCCGCAAGTCCAGAATAATTCCTTTGGTATTGGGGTTTTCTTTCAGCAGTCCACGCAAGGCAGTGGCAATGTTTTTGCCCGCCTCCTGTGAAAAAGTGGAAAGGGAAACGTAGGCGATGTCACCTTCCACCATTCCTGAGTAAGGCACGTTGGGTAGCTCCATTTCCTGACGGTTGATTTTAACTTTGATGTCAGTGTTTTGACCAGGGCGGCGCAAGGTCACGTCCACCGTAGTTCCAGCGGCACCGCGTAGGATGTAGTCTACCTCATCAGTGCTTTTGTTTTTGGTGTCTTTGTTGTCGATGGCTATAATTTGGTCGCCAATTTTTACGCCAGCCTTATCGGCAGGTAAGTCCTGAAAAATCTCGGTGACGGTAGCAAAGTCACCAATTTTTTTGAATTCAAACCCAATATTGTCGGAGGTGCCTTCGCGCAGCAGGCGGTAACCTTCGATGTCGGCTTCGGCGATGTAATTGGTGAAAGGATCGAGGTTGTTGAGCATGGCCTCCATGCCATCGCGCATGACTTTGCCCGGGTCGAGCTCGTCTACGTAACCCGTGTTGAGCTCTTTGTACAAGTTGGCAAAAATTTCGAGGTTTTTGCTGATTTCAAAATCCTGCCGGGTACTTGGATATTCGGTGAACGCTACCGTCATCAAAACCAGTGGCAACAGCCAGAGGGTGTATTTAGCAATTCTCTTCATTGTTGGATGATTTATAAACCTCCAATGATAACAGTTTTTGCGAAGATTTGGTCTATCCTAAATGGGGGATTTAGATCAGCGTCGCTTAAAAAGTGCCAATTTCCTCATTTTGCGCTGGAAACAGTGCATCTTTGAGGAATTTTCCCTGCCAGGTTCCTTCCACCCGAAACGGGTGAAAACGAGCAAACAACTCTTCTTTGTACCAACCCAATTCCCGCGTTTTTTTGACTACGGCGCTGTGAAACTTGCCTTTGTAAGCATAAGTTTGCATGAGTTCACTGTTTTTCCACAAACTAAACGTGGCTTGCTGCACCAAAGGCACTTCGCCAATTCCAATGGAAAAAACCAGGCCCTCCTGGTGCTCGCGCCACATGGCTTTGCTCACGCCGGGTACAAAGCGCCAAAAATGCCAGAGGTATTTGCTGCGAATGGTCGCACGGGTCAGTACCGCCAGCGGGG
This sequence comes from Saprospiraceae bacterium, assembly GCA_027486765.1. GTDB lineage: Bacteria > Bacteroidota > Bacteroidia > Chitinophagales > Saprospiraceae > Haliscomenobacter. Next base: position 78,164 of record JAIXOO010000139.1, on the reverse strand, counting down.
CCTCAGGCTTAAAGGGAATGTTTTCAACAAAAGGAGTGCCGCCATCCCAGGTGCCGTGTACCTTGGCAGTTTTGAGATAAACTATAGAGATTTCGGTGGATTGTGCTTGAAAACTTTGAAACAAAGGACTCTGTTCAAAAAAGTCCTGGGCGACTGCCTCATTGTCCCAGACCCCAAGTAGGCCATAAACCCCAAAATTGGGCCAAATGCTGAAGCCGTTCCCATTGCCACTACCCAACATTTTGGAAAAGGTCAGGCCCGGTACTTTTGCCAAGTCCCGAGGGGCAAGTCCCATTTGTTTGAAGCCCCACCATTGTTGGCGAGCCCCGGTGTAACGAAAAAAGGTAAGGGTGACAATTTGTGGATCCATAAAAGTGAAAAGTGAAAAGTGAAAAGTGAATAACTAACATGAAAGCGAAACAAAGGTTGGAGTCTTATCCTTTTCTTGCTTCGCTTTAATCACTTTTCACTTTTCACTTTTCACTTTTCACTTATAGCTTGCTCTCCACTTCTTTCAAGTCTTCTTCCTGAACCGAAGGGAACCATTTGCCCAATTGGGTCCGGGCTTTGTTGCGCACTTCTTCGTTGACGAAGGCAGCGATGGTGACGAGGCCAAAACTCAGAATCCCCAAGTCATCGGTGTAGCCAATGATGGGGGATAGGTCGGGTAAAAAGTCGATTGGGCTAATCAAATAACCCAATACACCAACGACAATTTTTTTGGCCCAACCAGGTGTATCCTTCCGCTTGTAGGCGTAAAACATCAATAAGGCGGCGTACACAGTTTTGGCCCCAATCTTTTGCGCAAAGCGCGCAATCTTGTGCCACAATTTTTTCTCCGTGAATTTTTCTGCGTATTGCTCCAGGTTTTCGTCTGGATTTTCGGCCTGATCTTTCTTGTTCTCTGGTTTCATAGACGTTTTAACTTGGTTCAAAAGTGCAGTTTTCTTACACACCATGCAAGGCACTGCCGATGAATACAAGTAAAATTAAGACGGAGAACGAAGAAAACGACACTATGGAAATGAAAAATGAAAAACGAAAAATGAAAAATAGGCTACCGCAGCAGATTTGACACCCAAAGCTGCACAAGTCACTGCGGTAGCCTATTTTTCATTTTTCACTTTTCATTTTTCGCTTACTTAGTTCCCGCAGCTCTCCTTCAGTGCAGTCAGGGCCTCTTTGTTGGCAATCGACTTGGTCGTGCCATCGGTCAAGGTTACACTGATGGGGAATACCAGAGTCGGACGTACTTTCGAAGTTGGATTGTTCTTTTTCCAGGTGTGCAGAATGGTGTGCAGTGCATCCTTGTCAGCGGCGGTAGCAGTGGTGCTATCGGGCAACTGAACAGTTACGGGGAAGTTCAACTTGAAGCAAGTTTGGCCATTGTCGCCAGGTTTGTGCCCTCTGCCACCGCGGCCTTTGCCACGACCTTGTGGTGGGCACGTTGCCAAAAGTGTTTTGAATTCATCTTCGCTAGCAACGCTGGTAACTGTTCCATCTTTTGCTAACACATCCAACGGGAAAACCAAAGTGGGGCGTTCGGTAGCACTAGGATTGGCCTCTTTCCAGGTGCGGATGGTTTCGCGCATGTTGTCATTGGAAGTAACTTCAGCAGTGGTACCATCGGCAAATTTGATGCTGATGGGGTATACAAATTCAAAGCAGCTTCCGCGGCCACAGCCACCGTTGCGGTGCAGAGAATCCATTGCACCCAGGGTGAAATAGTCTTCGGAGGTCACATCCAGGCTGCTTTTGTCGCAAGAAGCCAAACCCATCATCGCCAGAACAAATGCAAAACCGGCAAAAAACTTCAAAGAGATTTTCAATTGTGAGATCATGGAAAACAAATTTTTTGAGTTGATTAATGTCTTTGTAAGAAGAAGCCAGGGATTTGTATATTGTACTCAGCGAAAAAGCTTAAAAAAACGTTAAGAAAAACATGAAGACGATTTTGGAAAAATATGCTGATCTGCTGGTGCACTATTGTATGGAGATCAAGCCCGGCGAAAAACTGTTTATCAAGACCACCATTTTGGCTGAACCACTAGTGCGAGAAGTCTACCGTTCAGCACTACGAGCGGGGGCTACGGTAGATACGGAGCTGGAATTTCGGGAGCAAAACCGCATTTTTTTCCAAGAGGCACAAAATGCTCAGTTGAGCCGGGTTTCGCCCCTGTACCAATTGGCTATGGAGACTTATGATGCCTATCTACACATTCGCGCGCCCTTTAATCTGGGCGAAAGCAATGGCAGCACGGCCGAAAAGACTAAAATTTATCAAGAGGCCCACCAAAAAGTCTCCGACACCTACTTTCGGCGTACGGCCACCCGCGAGCTCAAGCGCAACCTTTGCCAGTTTCCCACCCAAGCCAGTGCTCAAAAAGCGGGCTTGTCCCTGGAAGAATACGAGCATTTTGTCTTCAATGCCTGCAAACTCAATGATCCTGACCCCATCGAAAGTTGGATCAAGGTGCGCCAAAACCAACAACGCATTGTAGATCACCTGAACAAAAGCTCGGAGATACATTATAAAGGTGAAGGCATCGATTTGACCTTTTCCTGCCGTGGCCGCACCTGGATGAATTCCGACGGACAAACCAATATGCCCTCCGGTGAGGTCTATACTTCGCCGGTAGAAGATTCTGTTAACGGAATGGTACGGTTTTCGCTACCTGCTTTGTACGGCAACGATGAAGTAGAAGGTGCCACCCTTTACGTCAAAGATGGGTACATTGAAAAATGGGAGGCCAGCAAAGGCGTCGAAGTGTTGGATCGGGTGTTCAAAATTGAAGGCACCCGGCGTTTCGGGGAGGCGGCCATTGGCACCAATTACGACATTGACCGGATGACCAAAAACATTCTTTTTGATGAAAAAATTGGGGGGACAGTACATTTGGCCATCGGGCAGTCTTATTTACAGACGGGGGGTAAAAACCAATCGGCTGTACACTGGGACATGATTACCGATATGCGCAAAGGGGGGGAGATTTTCACCGACGGGGAAAAAATTTACGAGAATGGTCACTTTACAATTTAAATGGAATTTTATCTTTGCCTTCCCGAATAGCAACTTTTGTGCTATTTTAGAGGTTATTTTGTAGCATGTGTGAACACTATCATCCATTTTGGAAACCATAACGCTGAAAAACATCATTCGAGATCACTTAACAAACTTAAACTGAAACCGTGAACAGAAGTATAGCATTCCTAGAACTAAAGTATGGCAACATCTATGGGGGTTATCCTAACTTTTACGCTATTAGCGAAATCGCCCTACTGGTATTTGAGACAGGTACCAACAAGATTTTTCTAGAGAGTTGGATGAATGGAGCCCACGTAGACATCGTAAACGTCTATTCCAAAACGAACGAACTGGGTCATACAATAGGCCGCGCGAAAGAGGTGATCAACATGAAAACCAAACGTCGCAAACCCTATGACGAAGAATTCAAACTGGACGAAGAGCAGCTGAAAGATGAGTTCAAAAAGCTCCGCCCTTCTAAACTACCGATTAAGAACTTTTTGATTAAAAACTTCCGGAAGTACAAATTCCGCGATGTCATCGTTTTTGATGGCCGTCGGGATGTGTTTCTGTGTGAGCGTTCTGGAGCCAACTTCATGCGCTACAACGTAGTTGACATTCAAAAAGACCTTAACAAGGAGACCGATTACCTGTTTTCATTGAACAAACTTGCAGTCGTTTGTAACTTTGAAATGGATCAATCGTACCTACGCACCAACAACCTTGAATACTGGTTGCACCCGATTGCTGCCCGCCAGATTGTCCCCAAATCCGCTGCATTTGATGCTGCGCGTTTGATGATGATTCACAACGAGTACATGTTCCACCATAGCGACTTTTTGATCAAAGCACAATTGGTGCTGAACCGTATTCAAACCACGAAGTAATTTTTTTGATTCTTGAATGATAGTGTTATCGAGGAGCCTCCCGCAGTGCATTGCGGGGGGCTTTCTTATTTTATTAAATCCAAGAGTTTAGCCCGCCGTTTGACCAAAAACTGAAAAGACTCGTTCATCTGCAACTCCAGCCGTGTCAAGCTCGTCGCCTTTTGCCGATCGTACTGCGTCATTTCCAAAATAGGCGTACGTTTGAAGTAAGGATAAATTTCAGCGTAAATCGTACCGAAAAGCTCCCGCAGTTTTGCTTCGGGCAAAGCCTCCAATAAGGCCTTCATTTTTTGCAGGTAAAAACTATAAAGTTGAGGATTGTTGGCAATGCAGCGATCCAGACCCACTTCGGACGAGAACAACAATTTTTCCCCCAACGCAGCATTCCGCCGCGGCCAATCTTCGTGTGGAGTGGTGGCAAATACATCGTCAAAATCCCAGGGGATGATGCCAAAACGGGTGGGTGTTTTACCAGCTTGCACATAAAAGAGCACTTCATCGGTGTAATCCCCATTTTGGAACCAGGTGTTCAAAGCCAGCCAAGTGCAGTAGGCATCCAGATCGAGATGGGTCTTTATGTACTCGAATTGAGCCTCCCCTTCCATTTCATTGGCCGCCCGGATCATGGCTTGGTAAGCTTCATCGGCCTGGGTTTTGAGCTCAGGGGCTTGCCCTTTGGCCAGTTTGAAATCGGCAATCACAAAGTCCACCGCCGAACGCCGCAACACGTATGGTGAGCCCAAATCCTCCAAAGCGTAATCTTCCGGGCGTTGAATGAAGCAGTATAAGCCTTCCGATTGTCCATTGATTTTGAGTTCCAAAAAACTGTGGTACAAGTCGGCAACACCCGTTTCGCGCAAACAAGCAAATGCCAGGCGGTTGCCAAAATACCCCCGATCCATGGTGAGGCTCAGTAAATGGAAATCTTTAAGCGCCTTTTGCCCTTGGGTTGTTTTGAACGTAAAGGGGCTGCTCAACTCCACCCGGTAACTTTTGCGCCGAAATTTAAGGGAGGTTTTGCCCCGTAGCTTCATCGTTTCAGCAGCCAATTCCTGGTTGTCGAAGCTCATTTTTTTGGGAATGGTACCTAGTTTTAGCCCTCGCGAAGTACGGAAAGCAGCCAAATCCTTCGCATTGACGTTCGTTTCGAGTTGATGGTACTCTTCTTTTTCGGCAGGCAATAGCCGTAAGCTCGGCGGGGTAGTAACTTGAGTAAAAAGGAATTGGGGAACCAACAGCAAAGTTCCACAAAGGAGGAGGGTAAACGGCTTTCTCATACCAGGACGATATTTAGTACCACAATCTAAGGGAAAATTTTAATTTTAAGACCAATCTGGCACTTTGTCAGCAAATCCATACACTCATGCGCGCTCAACTTGTTTGCTTTTTGATCCTCATCGTGACCAATTGTCTCCCTGCCCTCGCACAGCAACGTGCATCTGACTGGACGATCCGCCCCATTGCCTCAAAAGCGCAGGTGATCGTCAGTGCAGATGGAAAAAACATCGAACTCAACAATGGTTTGTTGCGCCGAAGTTTCCGCCTACAACCCAATCTGGTCTGTTACGATTATTACAACCTGAGCAATGGTCAGCAACTCATCCGGGCGGTTAAACCCGAAGCCAAAATTGTAATTGCAGGTAAAGCGTATGCCGTAGGTGGCCTATACGGGCAAAAAGAACAAGCTTATTTGCTGCCGGAATGGTTGGATTCCTTCACGGCCAATCCACAAGATTTTCAATACCAAAGCCACGAAGTCCAGGATTTAAAACCTTTCCTCAATTGGCGCGCAGCCACCTGGACGGGCAATCCCCAGCAAGCAAAAGGCAAAGTGCTGAGTTTGACTTTTCGGCACAATGCGCCTGAATTGGCGGGCCTGACGATTAAAATTCATTACGCACTTTACGACGGCATCCCTCTTTTGTGCAAATGGTTGAGCATCGACAATCAAAATGCCAAGCGGGGATATCAACTGGACAAGGTATTGAACGAAATCCTCGCCATGCCCGAAGAAGAAAGCGCCGTAGTGGGCAAGCCCGAACAAATGAAAAAACCGCAGGGCATTTACATCGAAACCAATTATGCCTTCAACAATGCCATGCGCTACAACATCAGCGATCAAACTACGCATTGGAAAACGGACTCCAGCTACACTTCACAAGTGAATTATTATTACGAAACCCCCTGCATTCTGGAAGTGTATCCTGATTTCGCGCCTGGTATCGAACTACGGGTAGGCGAACAATTTGAGTCCATCCGCACTTACGAATTGCTCTTGGACAGTTACGACCGCGAGCGCCGCGGGCTGATGGTGCGCAAAATGTACCGCACGGTTGCACCCTGGACTACTCAAAACCCGATTTTTATGCACCTCGTCAGTAAAAACGATGAGCAGGTGCGCAGCATCATTGACCAGTGTGCGGAAACTGGCTATGAGGGCGTCATTCTGAGTTTTGGCAGCCATTGCAACATGGAAGATACCAGCACAGCCAACATCCAGCGCTGGAAAACACTGACCGACTACGCCCACAGCAAAAAAATCCTGATTGGCAGTTATTCCCTATTCAGCAGTCGGCGCATCAGCGACGAGCACGATGTGATCAACCCCACAACGGGCAAACCCGGTGGTGCATTTTTTGGCAATGCGCCCTGTTTTGGTAGTGAATGGGGCCTGGCGTACCTGGACAAGCTCAAATACTTTATGGCCAAAACGGGTTTTGATATTTTTGAAAACGATGGCCCTTACCCCGGCGACCGTTGTGCTTCCACCACTCACCCCGGGCACCTTGGCCTGGAGGATTCTCAATGGCGGCAAATGGCTCTGCAAAAAAGCCTCTACCGCTGGTGCAATGAAAATGGCATTTACGTGAATGCGCCCGATTGGTATTTCCTGGATGGCACCCACAAAATTGGGCTGGGTTACCGGGAAGTCAATTTTTCCTTGCCCCGGGCGCAGCAAAAAATCCTCAATCGCCAGAATATTTTTGACGGCACCTGGGAAAAAACACCCTCGATGGGTTGGGGATTTGTGCCCTTGACTGTGTACCAAGGCGGTGGGGCCGAAGCAGTGTTGGAACCCCTTTCCGAGCACCTCAATGACTACGAACAATTGATGGTGCAATATTACGGGGCTGGTATCCAGGCTTGTTATCGTGGGCCCAGATTGTACGATACGGAAGCGACCAAACAGACCGTTATTCGGGTCATCGATTGGTACAAACGGTACCGCCAAATTTTAAATGCCGACATCATCCACCTGCGGCGACCCGATGGCCGGGATTGGGATGGTATCCTGCACGTGGATCCGAACTTGCCAGAAAAGGGCTTGCTGATGTTGTACAATCCGCTTAAAGTCCCCATTCAGCGGAGCATTCAGGTACCACTGTATTATGCAGGTTTGGAAAAAACTGCGGTTTTTAAAGAAAAGGCAGGAAAGGCGCAAAAATTGAAATTGAATCGGAATTATGAGGCGAGTTTGGAAGTGGAAATCCCGGCAGAGGGTTACACCTGGTTTGTGATTGAGTAAGGGGCGATAAAAAAATAAGTGCTCATTTTGCCCCACTACTAAGGAATGGAAACAAAATAAAGTAAACACTTGACAGGCTCTTTATTTTATTTCCATTCCTAATCGGCTGATATGCAGTTTCGCCGCTTTGTCTTTCGATATAAAGTCTGCGTACTGCTACTCCCCACGCATCAGTCGCACAGGACCCAACAAACCTGAGTCCAACAACTGCCACTCTGGCCGAATCGTCACATTCGTTTTGGTGATGCGTTCATTCTGTGGTTTGCCCCGGTCACCTACCAGCCGATTGCGCCAGGAATTCACGACCATCACCTCCAGTTCATTGCCTTTGGCCTTCAACAAACCCGATACCGGAACCCGGAAAGGAGGACACCACAAGACCCCCATATCCTTCCCATTCACTTTGACATGGGCAATGCCTACGTCTTTCACCGCACCCAGATCGATAAACAACTGCCCATTCAACTCCGCTGCATCAAAACTAGTGCGGTACATGGCTGCTCCCGAGAAATACTTAATGCCCGGTTCCGGGCGCTCGGTCCAACTGACCAGGGAATCCAGTTGCATTTCTTGTTGGCCGTATTCGGGGTCGAAGAGGACGCGCCAGCGGGTTTTCAGGGTATCGATAGCGCGGTAATTGAGGTAGTTTGCTGCTTTGGATGCAGCAGTACTTCCCGCAGGTAAGGCCTTGCGAAAAACGACAAAGATGGAGCCATTGGGCCCAAATTCCAGCGGCACAAAGGTTTTGCCTTCCTTTTGGTAAAAAGTGCTGGCTGGCCGGGCTTCCCCCGTCACTGCATCCCACAATTCGGGTTGTTTGCCCTGCATGCGGAAGGCTGCGGTCACTTGAGTACTCACCGGGTTTTGGCTGCTGATGAAATAGATGTCTTCCGCTCCAACTTGCCGATGGATGTAATCGTAAATTTTGCCCTCCGGTTTTTGTACAAAGGCACAGTCGGGTGCCAGGGTGGCATTCAGGACTTCCTTTGCCGTTTTGCCCCAAATCACTTTGCCGCTGCCTACGCTGCGCATGCCCACCGCTGCCGGAGCCTTTCCCCACAAGTTGAGCACAATCAGGGCGCGTTCTTTTTCAGCAGCTTCGCCCCCCATTAAGCTGGCGGTACTCATTGGCGGCGTGCCTATCATCGTAGCCCCAGCCAAGACCAAAGCCTGTACTTTTTTCAAAGCTGCCAAGGACAAAATCTGGTGATTGGGCAATACCAGTACGCGATAGCTCACCCCATGTGGTAGGACGATCCGCCCGTTTTTCACGGCCAGGGCCAATAATTTATCCTCGTTGATGAGGTCGTAATCGTAGTCGGGCAGGGCACCAGCGGGGTCGTCCTCCTTGTAACGCCCGAGGTTGGGGATGTGGTCGCCGTAGTAGTACAACACATCGGCTACCGAACGCCCCTGTTGCAGCAGCATTTGACAACGGCTCAGGTATTGGATGAAGGACCCGGAGTAATGCCACCAGGTCACATTGGGGTTGAAATGGGTGCCTGCAAAATACTCCTGCCCGGGCAGCCCCATCTCTCGCGGTGAGCAGGTGAAGGTGTGCAGGTAAACGAGGTTGAGTCCAGCGCAGTACTCGTGATCGGCGCTGGGTTTCATGTCAGCCCAAATGACGTCATTCCAGTGGGGGCCGATGGTTGTGAAGGATTCTGCGCCCACCAGTTTTTTATCAAAAATTTTGGCTGCGCTGGCGGCTTGTTTGACAAAAAAGCGGTCGACGGGTTTGGAACGATGAGGTGAAGGCGACCAAAACTCGCTCATCATGATTTCGGAATGGCTGTAGTTTTTGAGGCCGTCAAATGGGCCTGCGTGCGGGCCTGCGGATTCGGGTTGGATGCCCATGCCGTATTTTTTGGCTCGTTCCGCAAAGACCCGGTAGTGATTGTCTGAAATGCAGTCGCCCAGGGTTTTGCGCAAGTCGTTCAAAAAACGGTTGCTGACCTCACGGCTTTCGATGATTTTGCCCGCCAGTACCGGCAGGTAAGGAAGGGGATCGTAGCCCCGGCGTTTTTTGAATTCGGCTTCAAAACCATCCGTCCAGTTCATTCCTCCGGCTTCAAAGCTGTCGGTTTGTAGGTAGCGGAGGGTTTTGCCCGCCCGGTCGCCGATCATGCTCAGGAGCGGTTCTACGTGGGTATCCCAATAGCGGTTGAAATGTTTGGCACTCATGTAATCCATCACCCGGCCCTGCCATTTGCCACTGGAAGTCGAAACGTGGGCATCGGTGGGCGAGTACCCTAGGCGAATAAGCGTCCAGTCTCCTGGTGGGGCTACCCAGTCCAGTTGGCCGTTTTTGAAATAGGCGTTGAGGTTCAAAACTTGTTTGAACGCTGCATCTTCTTCCCCGGGAGTACCCGGAATGTCCGTCAGCAAGGGCCGGGTTTCGGGTACGGACCAACCCACTTCCCGGGTGGCCGCTTTATTGGCAAAATCGCGGATGGGCTGGCGATCTTTGGTTTCCTTGTAGGGAATGGCCAAAACCACAATGTCCCGGTAATAGTCGTACCTGCTGGGCGGCTGCGCCAAAGTTTGTTGGATGCGGGAGCCGCCTTGTACTTTGGTTTCCGAAAAAACCACCTGCTTGGCGGCTTCTTCCGGGGTGATGTCCGGTCCGCCCAAATTCCAGCCACTTTGGATGCTGAGCGACATCACCAGGCCGTGTTTTTCGGCTTCGTTGATGGCGTGCAGATACAGGTCGCGCCAGGCCGGACTACCAAACATCGGTCCTTCGGGCACCTGGGCGTTGCCGCGCTGCTCGGCACCTCCGGCGTCAAAAATGCAAGCACCGCTGAAACCTTTGGCTTTCATTTCGGCCAAATCGCGGGAGATGGCCGCTTTGGTGACATTGCCGTTGAGCCACCACCACCAGCAGCGAATGCCGTAGCGTTGGGGGGGATTGAGGAAGTCGGGGGGGGATAAGGGGCTTTGGGGGGCTTGGGCATGGCCCATCGCCAAAAAGAACAGGCAGAGCAGGGTGTAGAGGACGCGCATAGCAGATGGAATTGGTGCTTGGGAAAAAATTGTGTCTAAGGTCGGGATAAATTGGGAAAAATAGACACGGGAAGGAAGATGATAGATGAGTTTTCGCAAAATTGATTGATCGCCCTATCTCCGAACTTTATCTTGAAAATAGCTGACATGAAATATAAAATATGGGAGGGAGATAAACTTGCATGATTGAAACAAACGTTATAGATTTGTTGGAACAAAATCAATGATAAATGGAGGCGATATTATAAATCCCTCACCCCTCTAGGTGGTGAGCTAAACGCTTATTTGCTATGTTAAAAACACCACTGTCTCGCTCTGAGGTAGCTAATGCCTATGGAATCACCACTCGTACACTTTACAATTGGATCAAGGATGTTGGAATTGCCCGCAAAGGTGGTCGCTTGACCATTCCTGAATGTGAGCTTCTTTTTGAGCGGTATGGGAAGCCGACGGGGATTTGGGAGAAGAAGGAAAGGTCGATGTGATAATTTGGTTAATTTTAGTTTCTACGAGGGTTAAATTTTAGTTTCTCATCGAATCAGCAATTTTAGTTCCGACTTTTTCCGGTTTTTTCCGAGTTTGGTATTGTATTGGGCGATACTTTTGTAATAGTAAAGGAGATGTTACAGAACCTGTGTTCAAGGAGTCTCCAATCACACTGTTTTCGATAATCAATTGACTGGAATAATCTGGCGCAAGGCGTTACGCTCCTTGCCTGGCAATCTATTGTAGAATCATATGAAAGACACATCAGTTGTACTTGAATCAACTCACTTGAGCGGCCATAAACGAATATGGTACCTGCTCCAGGAATCCAGTGGATGGCTGATTTTTTTTAGCATTTGGCTACTGTACATTGCGGTGTCGTTCATTCAGCAAAGGTTGGTTTTTACGGAGGATGTCATCTACAATACTTTCGGCGAACAATTGGCTTACGATCGGATCGAGAAACTTCTAGAGGCTAGAAAGAAATTGGAATGGGTGGGTTTTGCCATTATTCCAATTTTCGTCTTTTTTCAAGTTTTCTTCACTGCAGCATGCCTGAATATAGGCTATTTATTGGGAGAGCAGCGCAGCCAAAAAATTGGCTTCCGACGCTTTTTCAGCATTAGCATCAAATCCTCTATTGTATACCCACTTTACAGTGTAGCCATGTTGCTGGTATGTCTACTTTTTTTAAATGTGGAGCACATGGAAGATTATTCAGATGCGGATTTTTTTTCCATCGCAGGTTTGTTGGATCTCAGCCGAAGTGAAGAATGGTGGGTGATGCCCCTCAGAGCCATCAATATCTTCGAATTATTCTTCTGCTTAGGACTCGCAGCAGGAGTAAGCCGGGCCATGAACCGCCCTTTTCGAAGTGCTTTAGCCTTTGTCGCAGTTTCTTATGGTGTGGGCTTTTTGCTCTGGATGCTGTTCGTCATGTTTTTACAATTAAGCTTGAGTGCATGAAGGCAAGACAAATAATCACCCTACTGTTATTGCTGTCCATTATTGGCCTGCTTTCCTGGCAAATTAGTGAAAAGGCTGGCCAAAAGGCACAGCGAGCCAAAGAAAGGGCTCAATTGCCGGATTTTACCCTCTCAACCTTAGGAGGGGAAAATCTGAACACCAACTCAATAGTTGGCAAAGATCAAAGCATCTTTATTTTTTTTGACCCTGATTGTTCCATTTGTGCCTACGAGGCCGAAAATGCGCACCGCTATGTGGAAGAATATGCAAAAAACACCAGCGTAGTTTGGGTAGGGGCAGAGCGTAGAGACAAAGTCGAGAAGTTTGTTACAAAATACCGTCTGGATACCCTTGCCAAGCATTTTGTGCTGATTGATTCTAGTGGACAACTGGCGAAAAAATTTGGCGTGCGGGGCGTTCCCGAAATCCTGATCTACAACCACAAGGGGGATTTGGTAAAACAGTTCCATGGCGAAACGACCTGGGAAGGAATGCTTAAATATCTTGACTGAAACGGTCTCTTGTTCTACTCAAAAGGAATACGAATGACGATCCTGGTATTGATGGCTGATGCCATCGGGCACATAAATGGGACTTACAACTTTTGCCGAAAGCTACAAGCTCATGGTGCGAGGATCGTGTATGGCGTCAGGCCACAGATGTTGTCCAGCATACAGGCACAAGGTTTTGAGGCCATCGTTAGCAACAATGAGTTCTTTTTCAAGCGAGGTGGTTTGGGCTTGGAACAAGGTTCCTGGCTTGAAAAACTGAGCGAAAATTTCGCCGACATTTTGACGCATGAGAAGGAAAAATTTGCCCAAGCTATTGCGCAGCAACTGGATCAGTTAATTACCCAGCTCAATCCGGATGTGGTTTTGCTGGACAGTTTCCTGAGTTACAACTATTTCTTGTTGAACCTCAAGCACCGGCGCGTTTTTTTGCTTCAAACCATGCTCTCTACCGTGAAGAGAAAAGGTGTACCGCCATTGTATAGCCGCTTGGGCATGGAAACGAACGGCTGGCTAAAGGACCTGAAGTGGCAATGGGGGAGACTAAAAAATAAATGGCAACGCTTAATCACGCTGGAAAGAGGGGTGTTAAAAACCGTATTGAGGGTAGCCAGTGATCAAAAATCGGAAATTTTAGCTGTACTTGATTCCAAGCGTAGCTTCCGCCCGGGGATTAAGGGGCGTCAAGAGATCATCATGGCACCACGGGCTTTTGATTTGCCGGAGTTTGGGGAAGTACAGGAGCAATATTATGCGGGCACTCAGTTGAATCATGACCGTATCGAAGTAGAGCTATCGAAAAACGAATTGGAGCTGCTGCAAAAGATGGATGCACGAAAGGATCAAAAATGGGTGTATTGCTCATTAGGTACCTTGAATTTGCTTCATAACCCCAAATGTCTCCACTTTTTGGAGCAGGTACTGGAAGTTTTTCGCCAGAAACCGGAATGGAACCTGGTTCTGGCTACCGGGATGATCGAAACTCGGCAACTGAGCAAGGTTCCCGACAACGTGTTGATTTACAAAAAGGTACCCCAATTGGAAGTACTCAAACGTTGCCAGGCCATCATCACGCACGGGGGGCTCAATTCGGTGCTGGAAGCCGTTGACCACAAGGTGCCACTGTTGGTATATCCACTCAATGAACGTTGGGATCAAAATGGGAATGCGGCTAGAGTGGAGTATTATGGAGTGGGATTGAGGGGGAGGATGCAAAATGCCCAAGCTGGACAAATTTTGAAGCAACTTGATCTATTGCTACATGGTGAGGTTTGTCTTCAAAATCTTCAGCTTTTGAAGCAGAAAATAGGGGCAGAAAATGGGATGGAGAGCATTTTGGAGATGATTTTCGGAGGGAATTTATCAAAAAGCATGATATGAATTGGGCTCAAATTTATGGAGGCAGATTACTGCGTGCTTTTTTAAATCCCAAGAAAAGTATTCCCTATGTCATATTACTCGACGACCAGATGAAAGTACGCTGGATGGGCAACCCTTCACTACATTGGGGGGAAATTGAAAAAATAATTCAAAATAACTGAATTACAAGGAATAATAGATTAAGTAAAAATTGGTTTTATTTACATCCATTTGTTGGTTTTTTAACATTTAAAACTTCAATTTATGAAAAAAGTTAAAGACAATGAGCTCACAGAGCTAACTGGAGGAATGACTTGCGCTCGTTTATCCGAAATTCTAGATGGTATGATGTATGGGGAGAATGCTTCCCAGCAATCATGGGATCAAGCCATTATTATCATCGACTTGATAGATAACGGATACACACTTTGTACTCCCGTTTAATGTCCACTTTTCTAGTGGCCCTAGAGCTTAACCAAAAGCTCTAGGGCCACTAGAAACCATACAAATATTGATCCTATGATGAAATTCGCATTGATTTATTTGTTGTGTTGCATTGGGCATTCTTTGTTGGCTCAAAATCAAACTTTTGAAGGCGTGATAGAAGTTCTGACTATTGCGCAACAAAATGAAAATTCAAAAAAAGCATTAGCCGATAAATTAAATGCAATTGGAATGTACAAATTGGCTGAAAAAGTTCAAAAAATTGACTCAATTAAAGCTACCTATTTCTTCAAAGGAGATAGCCTGTGGGCTGAGCAAATTTCTACTTATTCTTTAGAAACAAAAAGAAATTATTACCAAGCCAATGATTATGCTTTAATCATTAATCCATCAACAGGATTAAAAATAGTGCTGGGCGCAAAACCAATAGAAAATGAATTAGATGCTCAAACTCAAAAGAATTCGCCTAATACGAAGGATTTGGGCGGTTGGCTCAATGCTGATTATTCCAATTACAAAAGAATAAAAAATAGAACAAAAATAATTGAGGGTTACACTTGTACACTTTATCAAGAGTATAATCCGAAGCGAACAGGAAGTGTCAGCTTGCACTGGATTGCTGAAGACTTCAAGTTTGCTAAAAATCAACAACAGCAACATTTTTTCAATACTTTTTTCACACCATTTGGGCTGAAGATGAGCTCCGAATGGCAGTCGGAAGGCATTTCGCAACAGTCCTCTATAATTAAAATAAAGCCAACTACCATCGGATCAATACAATCTCGTCTAAAAAATTTAACCTTAGGCACCTTAGATAGCCTTCAATACGCCGATGAAGACATCAATCAGCACTTGAAAGGAAAAAACATTGAAAATGCTTCGATTGTCCCTGACTTTTCATTTTATCCAGTCGGAAAGCCAGAGCCAGTGAACTTGTACACCCAGAGAGGCAGTGGGAAATTCATGTTACTGGATTTATGGGCTACTTGGTGTGGCCCCTGCATCAAGGACTTCCCCATTATTCGACAGTTGGGTGAAAAAAACGCAGCTACTTTAGAGATAATTGGGCTCAATACAGGAGATCATCGCGAAGATTTTGTACAAAATTTTATTCAGAAAAACAACATGTCATGGCAGCAAGCTTACGCGGGGCGAGCGTTAGGATCATTTCTAAACCCTAGCAAAACAATCCCTTTTGTTGTTTTACTGGATGACCAAATGAAAATTCGATGGATGGGAAATCCTGCTCAGCATTGGGGTGAGATAGAATCAATCATTCGTAATCATTAACCTTTCCGCCATGACCATCCCCTACAAACAACTCCAACGCGCCACCGTCCGCCAACACGACCAAGCCGATTGTGGAGTAGCCTGCCTTCAAACCATTCTCAAGTATTGGGGCAAAACCATATCCATGGAGCAACTCCGCGATTGGAGTGGCACCAATGCCTCGGGCACAACCATGTTGGGGCTAAAACAGGCAGCCATCCAAACCGGGCTGGAAGTAGACGGCTACGAAGCTGATCTGGATAGCCTCAAAGCCTGTGCAGACATTTGTATCCTGCACATTGTAAGCAACAATTTCTACCATTATCTGGTGTACTGGGGCTACGATGAAGCCCTGCAGCGATACATCGTCAGTGACCCGGGGAAAGGGATGGTAGAAGAATATACCGCAGAAGAATTAGATGATGTATGGCAATCCAAAACACTACTGCTTTTTAAATTCCCTGCTGACGCACCACAAGCCGAAAAAAATAGCCCCCAAAGTCAATGGCGCTGGATGTGGTCATTTTTGCAGGAAGACCTGAATTTATTGGGTATGGCGGTGGTCATTGGGGTGGTTTTGGCCATTCTTGGCATCAGCACAGCGGTATTTTCCCAACAATTGATCGATCATATTTTGCCCAAGAAGGATTACGTACGTTTGTATGGGGGTATAAGCCTGCTCTTGGTGCTCTTATTTGCCCGAAGTGCCTTGGGCTATGTCCGGCAATTGTTTTTGTTGCGACAAGCCCGAGATTTTAACTTGCGCATTGTGCAGTATTTTTTTGAGTCTCTGCTGCATCTACCCAAAGCTTTTTTTGACAATCGACGCACAGGAGACCTGATTGCCCGCATGCATGATACCTCTCGCATCCAAAGAACAGTAAGCCAATTGTCGGCCTCCAGTACCATTGACCTTTTGATGATTTTGGTGGTCCTCATCGGAGGCTTAAGCTACAATTGGGTGACGGGTGTGGTGATGTTGGCCTGGCTGCCTTTGTTCTTTTGGATAGCCTGGCGTTATCATCAACCCATATTGAAAAGCCAAAAAGAGGCCATGATAAGTTACAGCAATGCGGAAAGCACTTTTGTGGAGGCAGTTCAAGGTGCGGGAACCATCAAGCTTTTTAACCGGGAAACCCATTTCATCCATTCGCTCAAAAATGTGTATGCCATTTTTCAGCAACGTTCGTTGGAACTGGGCAAAGTGGGAATGAACTTTGGATTTTGGACGGAGTTGCTTAGCTCAGTTTTTACTGGTTTATTGTTGCTCTACATTTCGTGGCATGTATTGCGCGGAGGGATGACCGTGGGATCCCTGATGGCCGTACTCCAAATGTCCGGAATGCTGATTGCGGCCGCATCCAGGCTGGCCATGACCAATATCCAGTTGCAAGAGGCGCGGGTGGCTTTTGATCGGATGAAGGAGTTCACCGGGCTGCAGGCCGAGTTTGATCCAAATACCGAGCAAGATTTGGCCCAGGTCAAAGATTTTCAGGAATTGCAAGTGCAAAACCTCAGTTTTCGTTTTCCTGGACGCAACCCCCTGCTCGAATCAGTAAGTCTCTCTGTAAAAAAAGGGGAACTGGTGGTGCTCATGGGTGAAACAGGCAGCGGCAAAAGTACCCTTTTACAAACCCTCCAAAAATTTTACAAGCAGGAACAAGGTAAAATTAAAGTGAACGGCATCGATCTGGACTTGATTGCTACTAGTGCTTGGAGAAACTGCTTGGGTGTAGTGGAGCAAGAAGTGAAAATTTTCAATGGCTCATTGGCGGAAAATATTTTGTTTGGGAGTATACCTGAAAGCCCCCAGCTTTTTTTTGACTTTTTGGAGCAGTATGGCTTTTCGCCTTATTTCGATAAATTCCCTCAAGGGGTCAACACCCTGATCGGTCAAAATGGAATCAGCCCTTCCGGTGGCCAAAAACAACTAATTGGATTGGCCAGAGCCTTGTGGAAACAACCACAATTGTTGCTGTTAGATGAGCCCAGTTCAGCCTTGGATCAAAGTGCTGAAGCCTTTGTACACCAGATCTTAATGCAGTTAAAATCCCGGATGGGCATTTTATTGCTTACGCATCGGAGTGACCTCTTGGATGGGGTGGATAAGGTGTACAAAATTGAAGGGCAAATGATTGTGAGCGAAATAGGGGAGTCTGTAGGTATTTGATTTTTTCACAACTAAATTCATAACCGATGAAAGTTTTACCGAATCAAAATTTGGAAGCGCTACAAGGGGGGATCCTGTGCAGTCAAATCGGAGCAGTAATGCAACACCTGCTGGACGAAAAACCTGATCAGTATCATGTCTTGCTAACAACCTACTCGATATTTGGACATGGGGGAACGTACACATTGCAATGTGACTAAGAATAACTCTTGAGTGTAGTGGGTAGAGGACGAGTTAACCTCTATCCACATTTTATATAAAAAATTGTATTGCATGAAAAACCTGAACCTAATTTTATTAATTCACCTTTTTTTACCAGCACTTTATGCTCAAAATCATACTTTCGAGGGCATTATAGAATACACCATCATCTATAAACATGATCCAGATTACCTTCAAAAAACCATCAACGGCTTCAGAAACGCTGGCTGGACTGAACGACAAATTAAACCTTTTTATGCCGATTCCACCCGCATTCGTTGCTACATTCGACAAGATAGTATTTGGGAGGAGCATTATTTAAATGATGAACCAGGAATAGATAAAATCAACTACCAGGCTGGTTTTCAGGCGGAAACAATTGACCTGTATAGCGGAAATCGAACAATATTTGGTAAAATCAAAGAAATTGAAGACCATTTAGACAAAAACACTAATGATCCCAATTGGCGAGCAAAAATCAAAGTAGGTGAGTGGTTCAAAACGGACTATTCAAGGCTGAAAAAATTGGCCAGACGTAAAGAAATGATCCAGGGCTATCTTTGCCAGGTATACGAATTACCTCCCAGCATTCCAGATGGTACACCTTATTATTATTGGATAACTGAAGATTTGATAGGAGGAGACGAACAACAAATTCCCTACTTTTTTAATTCGATTTTTACGCCGAAAGGCTCAATCATAAAACGTGAAATAAAAACTAAGTACGTCCAGACTTATAAAACTCTACAGAAAATAACTCCAGGCCCAATTGACCCCATTCTCCCTCGCCTTCGCAGCCTCAATTTTGGCACTTTGGACAGTGTACAGTACGCCGACCAAAAATTGAATCAGCATCTTAAGGTCAAAAACATTGAACAAGCGCCAATATTGCCCGATTTTTCCTTTTACTCGGTAGATAACAATCAACTGGAAAGTTTATACAGCCGCCAGAATGGTAAATTTATTTTGATTGACTTTTGGGCTACCTGGTGTGCTCCCTGCCTTCGAGAAATGCCTCAATTAGCGGCTTTTCAAGCTGAAAATGCAGCAGTGTTGGAGGTGATTAGCCTTAATGAAGGCGATCACCGGGCAGATCATGTGAAGCAGATGATTACTCAACACAACATGACCTGGACACAGGGTTATGCCGGTAAGGTGCTGAAAGCTTTTTTGAATCCAGGAAAAACCATTCCGTATGCCGTTTTGCTCGACTCCAACCTGAAGGTACGTTGGCGCGGGAATCCGGCGGGAAATTGGGGTAAGTTGGCGGAACTGGTTCGGGGGAATTGATTGTGTGAGGAATGGGTGACGCTGAAAGTATTTGATTTTTTCACAACTAAATTCATAAACAATGAAAGTTTTATCAAATGAAAATTTGGAGGCGCTACAAGGGGGTATCCTGTGTAGTCAAATTGAAGCGGTCTTAGCGGTTGTAATGACACAAAATTCTAGACAAGGCATGACCTTACTTGAAACGTATTCCGTGTTTGGGCACGGGGGGACGTATACACTTCAATGCCAACCAGGATAGTAGAGTTTTATTAAATATTCCAGGTTGTAGTTGGTGAAAACAGGTTTCACTAAACTACAATCTGGAATTTAATTTTCAAGAAATGAAAAGATTTTTGCTAATCCTTACTCTATACATTATTACACTCTTCTTTTGCTTTGGACAACAAGCTGGATTTGAAGGAGTTTTGGAATATACAATAGTGTTTAAATATGAACAAGGCTTTAGAGAAAAGATACTAATGGGATTGAAAAGTTTGGGTTCAAATGATAAAAAACTTCAATTTTTTCAAGCGGATTCTGTACGATTTCGAACTTATATAAAGCAGGATAGTATTTGGGAGGAAGCCTATTTGAATGATGAAAAAGAGATTCATAAAATCAATTTTCAAGCTGGTTTTCACGCAGAAGTCATTGACCATTATAGTGGAGGGCGTACTATGATTAGCAATCTTAAAGCATTAGAAGAGTCTTTAGAGAAGAATGCTTCTGATCCCAATTGGCGAGACAAAATTAAAGTGAGTGAGTTGTTTAACTTGGATTACTCCAAACTAAAAAAACTCAGAGGGAGTAAAGAAATAATTGGAGGTTACCTCAGTCAAGAATATGAACTCCCCTTTAGTACCCCACCCAACAGTACGCCTTATCGCTATTGGATTACAGAAGAATTGCCAAGCGATGAATCACAACAGCTTCCGTATTTTTTCAACTCTATATTCACCCCCAAAGGTGTAATTTTAAAAAGTGAGATGAATGCTAAAGGTATTCAGAATCATAAAAGTATTCACAAAATAACTCCAGGCCCAATCGACCCCATCCTCCCTCGCCTTCGCAGCATCAATTTTGGCACATTAGACAGTGTACAGTATGCCGATCAAAAATTGAATCAGCATCTAGTAGGCAAAAACATTGAACTAGCCCCAACATTGCCCGATTTTTCCTTTTACTCGGTAGATAACAATCAACTGGAAAGTTTGTACAGCCGCCAGAATGGTAAATTTATTTTGATTGACTTTTGGGCTACCTGGTGTGGACCCTGCCTTCGAGGAATGCCTCAATTAGCGGCTTTTCAAGCTGAAAATACAGCAGTGTTGGAGGTGATTAGCCTTAATGAAGGAGACCACCGCGCAGATCATGTGAAGCAGATGATTACTCAACACAACATGACCTGGACGCAGGGCTATGCCGGTAAAGTGCTGAGAGCTTTTTTGAATCCAGGAAAAAGTATTCCTCATGCCATTTTGCTCGATTCTAATATGAAAGTGCGCTGGAGAGGGAATCCGGCGGGGAATTGGGATAAGTTGGCAGAGATGATCCGAGGGAATTGAAACTTCTGGAGAAGCTTTGATGCTGGTTCTCTAAACGCTTCATTCTTTAAACAGATAAAGCTATTGCTTGGAATTTTTAACTCAAAACTATTAATATGAAAAATTTATTTAAATCTAAAGCCTACGCTCTACTTCTAGCGTTAGTCTTAGTTTCTTCAAGCATTTTTGCACAAGCCACATGCAAAGTGTTAAGTCGAGTTAAATCTGGTGACCTTCGGGTGACAGCGTGGTATTGTTCCGATGGATCTTACTCTGTTGTTGTTTCAATCAATTTGAATGGAGTGTGGATGCCTGTTACTGTTAGTTAAGGATCAATTTAATAATGGGGCGGCTTTGGTTTGACATAAATTAATGGAAACCCTTCCACCAGAAGTCGTGAATTTAAAAGTGCTGTTTTTTTTATAAAACAATGATCATTAATGTTTTTAAAAAAAACACCCTAAGGTCTGCCAAACTGGAGCCGCACCTTTCGATGAAAGCTTCCTTGCAAGAAGAAAGGTTATTGCCTTCACCACATAGAGATTTAAATTTTTCATACTATTTAAATAACGAAATGGAGAAAATACGATTGGATGCTTTAGAATACAACATTAGCCCAAGTAAATCAATCCTCGCTAATGTTTCTCTCCACATAAATGAGGGGCAAATATTTTATTTAGTTGGCCCAAACGGTGCAGGAAAAACTACGCTGATTAAACTATTATTGGGGCTAATCGGCCCAAATAATGGAACCGTGAGCATCAACGGCATAGAAATGAACCCCCAAAATCGGAAAAAATTGATTCCCTTGATGGGCGTTTTTATTGAGCAAGCGGCCTTCTATGGCCACCTATCTGTGCTAGAAAACTTAAGCTTGCATGCCCGGTATTTTAAGGTGCCCAAACATTATCCTGTCGAGGCAGCACAACTATTGGGGCTATCGGGCGAGTTGGACAAAAGGGCAGCTAATTTGTCTATGGGTATGAAACAGCGTCTAGGGCTAGCCATGGCCATCGTCCACAAGCCAGAGATCATCATTTTTGATGAACCTACCAATGGGATGGATCCTCAGGGAGTGATTGCATTCAGAAACTTAGTTCAAGAGCTTAATGATGCCAAAAAATGCACTTTTTTTATCACCACGCACATTTTAGGCGAAGTGGAAAAAATGGCGGACACGATAGCCATTCTTAAAGAGGGTGAAATAATTGATTTTTTTGATAAAGCGCAAGTACTCAAAAAATATACGGCATTTGAAATAGATAAAAGCCCCGAAAATCAGGAGGAAATAAACACTTATTGCCGCAATGCGTCTATTGATGGTTTGTATTATCAAGAAGGGAAGCTTATTCGTTTTCTTCTCCCGGTACAAGAAGGGAATTTTGTGGCAGAATTCGACATGGGCTTGAATTCCCTATTGTCAAAATCAGCGCAAGTTCCATTCTCTCTTGAACATTATTACCTTGCAAAACAGGCTCAAAATGGTAGAATTAATACGGATTGAGGCGAAAAAACTATTTCGACATCCCCTTTTTTGGTATAGTTTGCTTGTATTGATTGGTCTTTATGTATTGCTTATGCTAAAACTGACCAATGGTTTTTTGAAGCATTACAACATATGGGTCGAGTTTATGCATGAAAGCAATGCCTGGGATCTTCTTTTACACCGATTCGCCCTTAATCTTTCTTTGGTTTCGAGCTTGATATTGCTGGTACTCATTTTAGTTGTAGCTTATATTGAAAGTCAACACCACAATTGGCGGCGATTGTTGACCTTGCCGCAGTCTTTGTTTCATATTTTATTGTCAAAGCTATATTTGGTATTTTTGGTATTTTTGGTCGTCTATTCTTTGCTGTGGGTGAGTACACTGGCAATTGCCAAGCCCATAATCATAGAAAAATATGATTTCCTTTTCAAAAATGAGATGTACCAAGAGAACGGTTCTAAATACTTCCTGTGGTATTTTTTTTCTGTTTTTGCTTTTAGTAAGTTCATTTTTTTCCACTTTTGGCTATCAACTAGATTGAAAGAGAATCAGTTTTTTTCTTTTTTAATTGGCTGCTTAGGCCTCTTTATGCCATACCAATATTTACCCTACGGAGCTTTATTTAGTTTCAACAGTACGATGACTGATGTTTTGGTTGTTGCTGGAATAGCTGTGTTGTACTGTTTCATCGCTATCTATTTTCTAAAAAAAGAAAGTGCATTGCGGTATTTTATGTAATCATTATCCTAATCTGATGGTGCTATGAATAACCTTGCATTAATTGTTGCCAATGAAACCTACAAGCTGCTCAAATGGAAAACCCTGGTTGTTTTTATTTGTTGTAGCGCACTTGCGACCTTTTTGATTGGCTATACTTTTGATACTGAATTGAAAATGGAATATGCCATCTTTGGATCAAGCCAAATTCCTAACTTGTGGTATGCGTTTTTGTCGGGTTGTCGCCTCGTCAATGTAATCGTATGGCCTTTGTTTTGCTTTTTTCTTCCAGTTCTAATGATGTATGTCGAACATAAAAACAGCGCTTTTTTATTGTGGTCTGTTTTACCTGAGACCCAATATAAATTCTTTTTACAGAAGTTCTGGGCGATGATTGCCTACCTGTTTGTTCTGGTTCTGTTTTGTTCCATAGCAATGGGAATTAGTGCTTACATCAACGGAGCTGCCAATAAACCAGAGCTTAATGCCTACTCCTTTGCCGCTACCTTAGACCAGCAAGCTTACTTTGCTGTTGTTTTTTTTATCAATCAAATGGGCATACTTACCTTACTTTTATTAATCAATTTTCGATTGAAACATTTCCCCTTTGCATTGATGTGCTCGTTTTTGTTTTGGCTTTCGGGTTTTATTATTCCCTCAAAAATGAATTACCTCCCAACTGCTTATGCCTTAAAATCAGCAGTAAATTTTACCGCAAATCAGGGGAATACCCATCCTTATGCTTTAAAGCTATTTACCTATGAAATGTATAGTATTTTGTGGGTGATTGGTCTACACCTATTGGCTTTTTTGCTGGGGACAAATCGTTTGTTATTTCCAAAGAAATGAAATCAGAACACATTCTGGTCGGCTTAATTTGGGCTATTTTTAGCTTGGTGGCCTATTTCTACAGTCCGGAGGGCTTTGCCATTGAGCGGTATGCTCAAGTGCAAAATTTGATTTTTTATGGCCTTGTGGTATATTTGTTATATGGATTCAGGCGGAAGATGAAGTGGGCAGCCTTTCACCAGACACTACTCTATACCTTTTGGTTCTTTGTTTTTTCATCATTTGCGCAACTCATCATTGTGTTCGTGTTGTACAATCTTGTCGACCCTGGCTTGATTGATTACAAAATAAGTAGTGAATACGATGGCGAAATTGCAGAGCTGAAACTCATGAATGCTGTTTTAGAAGTTGATGTAGACAAGATTAGGGAAAGAATCCAAGCTCGTTATTCTCTTTCAAGCCTGGCTTTTACCTTTGTCATCCAATGTGTTTTTTCATTTTTCATTTCAATGATACTGGCGGTAATTTTTCGAAAGGAGCAAGCCTCCTGAAAAAAACAAACGTGAAAAATCTTTCGATACCATAAAGAAATCCTCACAAATTTTTCTTCTTCAGCTCCTCCACCGCATGATTGACCGCCCGCGCCGTCAGCGCCATATACGTCAACGACGGATTCTGCGTCGACGTCGAAGTCATACAAGCCCCATCTGTCACAAACACGTTTTTGCAAGCATGCAGCTGATTGTACGCATTCAGCATGGAAGTCTTCGGGTCTTTGCCCATCCGCACCCCGCCCATCTCGTGGTTGGCGTGGCCGGGTACCCGCTGGGTATCAATTTTTTGGATGTTTTTAAAACCCGCAGCGTCGAGCATTTCCTCAAAGGTGTTGTAAAAGTCCTTGATCATTTTTAGCTCATTGTCGCTGAAGTCGACCGAAAAGCGCATTTGGGGAAGGCCGTATTTGTCTTTCAGTTCCGAATCGAGCCGGACAAAATTGGTTTCGCGGGGAATCACCTCGCCCACCATCCCGGCATTGATGCTCCATGGGCCCAGTTTTTTAAGCAGATTGTCCTTCAGCTCCACCCCCAGGCCATCCCGTAGGATATCGCGCGAAGAGCCCATTTGCGCAGCATATCCACGTAGGAAGTCCGTTTCTTGTTTGTACACATTGCGAAAACGCGGAACGTAGGCACCATTGGGGCGTTTCCCTTCGGTGGTGCTGTCCAAAAAGCCATCGTATTCGGCAGAGATGCGGCCCCGGTAGTTGTGAAAACCGATGAATTTGCCCAATACCCCGCTGTCGTTGCCCAGGCCATTGGGGAAGCGGGTGGAGGTAGAATTCAGGAGCACCAGATTGCTATTCATGGCACTCGCGTTCAGGAAGATGATTTTAGCATAGAACTCCAGCGTTTCGCGGGTTTGGGTATCGATCACGCGGACACCTACTGCTTTTTGTTTTTGCTCATCATAAATAATGGAGTGTACCAGCGAATGCGGGCGCAAGGTCATTTTGCCCGTTTTAGCCGCCCAAGGCAAGGTGGAGGAATTGGTGCTGAAATAACCGCCCAGCGGGCAGCCGCGTTCGCAGAGGGTGCGGTTGGCACATTTGCCCCGACCTTGCTGGCGGTGAATCTCGTTGACCTGGGTCAGGTTAGCACAACGCCCCATGATGACGTGGCGATCCGGGAATTTTTGGGCCACCTGCTGGCTAAAGTGTTTTTCCACACAGCTCATTTCGTGTGGGGGCAAAAACTCCCCATCGGGCAAACTGGCCACCCCATCGCGGTTGCCGCTGATGCCTGCAAATTTTTCCACGTGGCTATACCAAGGGGCAATGTCTTTGTACCGGATCGGCCAATCCACCGCGTAGCCGTCGCGCGCTGGGCCTTCAAAGTCAAAATCACTCCAACGCTGGGTTTGGCGGGCCCACAGCAAGGAACGCCCCCCTACCTGGTAGCCGCGAATCCAGCCAAAGGGTTTGTCCTGAATGTATTCCTGCTCGCTGTCTTTGGCCAAAAAATGCGTGGTAGCTTCCGAAAAAATGTAGTGGCTACTGGTTCTGGATTTTTGGTATTCCGCAGCAATGGCACTGGGTACGGTGCCCAAGTGTTCGAGCTCCCAGGGCATTTTATTGGCGGTCGGGTAATCCACGATGTGTTGCACGTCGCGGCCCCGTTCGAGGACCAGCGTTTTGAGTCCTTTTTCGGTCAATTCCTTAGCGGCCCAGCCGCCACTGATTCCGGTGCCAATCACGATGGCATCGAAACTGCGTTTTTTGATGCTATCCAGGTTGAGATTTGCCATTGATGCAGGTACTATTTTAGAGCGGTAATTTACAAAGTAGACGCAGGATGGAGTATTGACCCTTGTAAAAATTTAATTTTGTTGTAGGAAAAACCGACCAAATGCCATTGCACGTCATCTGAGCCCTACCGCTTTCTGTATGTAAAAAATGGGGGAAATGGCCTAAGTGTTTGTCACTCAGTGATCCCTTATGTTTCTTAATTGTAAAAAAAGATATTTTTCGCTTCTTTAAGCGAGATAGAGATACTACCTTTGCACCGATTTAAGCGAAAGCATAATTCATTCTTAAAGACAAACGAAGGTGAAAGTGAGCAATAAGCCGATCATCAGAATAGCTTTGACGTTGTTTATCAGTATTTTGGGCATGAATCTTGCCTGGGCGAACGAAGAGGAGACCCCAGGTAAGTACGATCCAGTTGGTACTGTGATGAACCACATTTCTGATGCCAATGAATTCCACATCTGGAAAGGAGTACACATTCCCCTCCCTTGTTTCCTTTATGCTCCAGGCGAGCCCACCAAAAAATGGACTTTTCTCTCCTCCGGCAAATTCGAACATGGCCACAAAGCCGTTGACCGCTACGTGATCAACCACGGTCGGGTCAACCGCATCGCGGATGCTTCCTTCCCCATGGGTGAAGTACACATTGAAGGTGTCCACGGCAAAGAGGAAATGCAAATCGTAAAGGGCAAAGAAAAAGAAGTAGAAGTTTTTTATGCACATTACGAAGGCAAAGAATATAAGTTGGAAAAACCCAGTACATTAGATGGTGGCATGATGGGTGGTGGCATCACTTCCTTTTATGACTTCTCCATCACCAAGAACGTGTTCACGATGATGTTGGCAGCCCTGCTGCTGATCCTGATTTTTTCTTCGGTACGCAATGGCTACCGCAAAAATGAAGGCAAAGCACCAAGTGGCATTCAATCTTTCTTCGAACCTTTCTTTGTGTTTATTCGGGACGAAGTTGCCAAACCAAATATTGGGCTAAAACACTACGAGCGTTTTATGCCTTTCATTTTGACTTTGTTCTTCTTCATCTTGTTCTGCAACCTCTTGGGTTTGATGCCTTTCTTCCCCGGTGGTGCCAACGTAACAGGTAACCTGGCAGTAACCTTTGTACTGGCCGTTTTTGCCTTCATCGTCACCAACATCAATGGCAATCGCCATTACTGGCAGCACATCTTCTGGATGCCCGGCATTCCAGCTTGGGTCAAAACGATTTTGACGCCAGTAGAAGTACTCGGTTTGGTCATCAAACCTTTCTCCTTGATGATTCGTCTTTTCGCCAACATATCCGCTGGTCACATCATTATCCTGAGTTTGATCGGTTTGATCTTTGTATTTGGCGAAAATGGCACCAGTTTCGGTGGCGGTGTCGTAGGCGCAATCGTTGGTGGCGCGTTCACCGCGTTTATGAACTTGATCGAATTGTTGGTGGCATTCCTGCAAGCCTTCGTGTTTTCGATGCTGACGGCGTCCTATATTGGCGCGGCAGTAGAAGATGGCCATCACGATCACCACGATGAGGCGCATGCACATTAAAAAAATAGGTTCCAAGGTTCCTAAGTTCCACAGTTCCAAGGTTGAAAAACCCCGAACCTTGGAACTTTGAAACCCTGGAACTTTTTTGATACGAACATTCATAACGTTTTAAATAAATCTCACAATGGGAGCAATTGGAGCTGGAATTGCAGCGCTTGGCGCTGGTATCGGAGTAGGTTTGATCGGTAGCAAAGCAATGGACGCTATCGCACGTCAGCCTGAAGCAGTGAACGACATCCGTGCAAACATGATCTTGACTGCCGCTTTGGTGGAAGGTGCTGCTCTGTTTGCAATCGTAGTTGGTCTGTTGGCAGGTTAATTCCTACCCGTAGTAAAAAAGCTACAACAAAAAGCGAAGACCGGACAGCAGCGGTTGGCTTTTGGCCGGTCTTCATATTCCTGTTGTGGATGCGCATGTTCCTCGTGGAACCTGTGCAAACGTGTTTTGGAAAGTCATCATTTTTAATATACTCGTCGTTTTCAAAGCGGCGCTACAATGTATAAAACATGACGCAGTTTGTTTTTTTAGGCGGCTTTTCAGTCATGCAACCGGATCCAGGTTTGATTTTCTGGACTACGGTCATTTTCCTTTTGGTGTGGGTTGTTTTGGGACGTACCGCGTTCCGTCCGATCCAGGAATCCTTGAAAAAGCGTGACGCTGACATCCAGCATGCATTGGATGAAGCCAAACGTGCCCGGGAGGAAATTGGCAAAATGCAATCGCAGAATGAACTTTTGTTGAAAGAAGCGCAGGAACAACGTGCGGGGATCATCAAAGAAGCAAAAGAAATTCGTGAAGCGACCATCAAACGCGCCGAGGAAGAAGCCAAAGTAAAGGTGCAAGCCATGATTGCTGAGGCCAAAACCGACGTAGAGCACATGCGCCTCGAATTAAAAACCAGCATCAAGAATGAATTGGGCAACATGGCCCTGGACATTGCTGAGAAGCTGGTGCGCAAAGAACTCAAGAGCAACACTGAAAATATGGAGCTCGCGCAGAAACTGGTGGAAGAGATCAAATTTAACTAGCAGAGGTAAGGGATTTGGGTATGTCTCGGGCACACCCACACCCACACCCACACTCACACCTCATATATGTCTGTAAATCGCATTGCATCTCGCTACGCCAAGTCTCTGATCGATTTGGCAGTAGAGCAAAATAACCTGGAGAAAATTCACGGGGATGTGGAGCATTTGCGTCGGATGATCCAGAGCAGTAAGGACTTCAACAGCTTCTTGCGCAGCCCGGTTATCCAGTACTCGCGCAAAAAAAAGGCTTTGGAGGCATTGCTGAAGGATAAATTTGAAGACTTGACCTTCAAATTCGTCGACTTGTTGGCGTCCAAAAAACGGGAAGCTTATTTGCCGGAAATTGCTGAGGAATTCATCATCCAATACCGGACTTTGAATAAGATTTCACAAGCCAAGATCATCACGGCTGGTGAAATTACGCCCGAGCTGGAGGCCCAAATCCAGGCAAAATTACAGGATGCTACCATCGGTTACGCCAATGTAGAGGTGGTAACCAAAGTTGACCCAAGCCTGATTGGCGGTTTTGTCATCGAGTTCGAAGGCCACGTTTACGATGTGAGTGTGCGCTACGAACTGGATCAAATGCGCAAACAGTTCAAAGGCAACTTGTTTGAATCTGCAATTGGAAGATAAAACAGGAATGATGAATGATAAGTGATGAATGATGAATGGCTAACATTCAAATCGATTTATCACTCATCATTCAACACTCATCACTTTTTAAAATAACCTCATCTGCTCTCACCGGCAGGTGCAAATTCGATAAACAATGGTTGATGTAAGACCAGAAGAAATTTCTCAGATACTCAAGCAGCAGATCTCTGGATTTGGATCTGCTTCCGAATTGGAGGAGTTTGGTACCGTACTACAGGTAGGCGACGGTATTGCTCGTGTTTATGGTCTGAATAGTGCTCAGGCCGGTGAATTGGTAGAGTTCGATTCAGGCGTACAAGCCATCGTTCTGAACCTCGAAGAGGACAACGTAGGGGTTGTATTGATGGGTGCTGGCGACGGCATCAAAGAAGGTTCTCGCGTGAAACGCACCAGCCGCATTGCTTCGATTGAAGTAGGTGATGGTTACCTTGGCCGGGTTGTAAACCCACTGGGTCAGCCCATCGACGGTCGCGGACCAATCACGGGTGCCAAGTACGAAATGCCACTGGAACGCAAAGCTCCCGGGGTAATTTTCCGTCAGCCTGTAACTGAACCACTCCAAACGGGTATCAAGGCCATCGACGCCATGATTCCAATCGGTCGTGGCCAGCGGGAATTGATCATTGGTGACCGTCAAACGGGTAAAACCGCCATCGCGATCGACACCATCATCAACCAACGCGAATTTTACGATCGGGGCGAGCCTGTATTCTGTATCTATGTAGCTTCTGGCCAAAAGGCTTCTACAGTAGCCAACGTGGCCAAAACCCTGGAAGACGCTGGTGCATTGGCATATACCGTAATCGTATCTGCTTCTGCTTCTGATCCTGCTCCACTACAGTTCTACGCGCCATTTGCTGGTGCGTCGATTGGGGAGTTCTTCCGCGATACTGGTCGTCCTGCCTTGATTATTTACGATGACCTTTCCAAGCAGGCTGTAGCTTACCGCGAGGTATCCCTGCTGCTGCGTCGCCCTCCCGGTCGTGAAGCCTATCCTGGGGACGTATTTTACCTGCACAGCCGTTTGTTGGAGCGTGCCGCCAAGATCATCGCCAACGATGAGATTGCCCGCAACATGAACGACTTGCCAGACTCTCTGAAAAACGGAAAAGATGCCAACGGCCAACCCATCGTAAAAGGTGGTGGTTCTTTGACGGCCCTGCCGATCATCGAAACCCAGGCTGGTGACGTTTCTGCATACATCCCGACCAACGTAATTTCGATTACCGACGGTCAGATCTTCCTCGAATCCAACTTGTTCAACGCGGGTATCCGCCCAGCCATCAACGTAGGTATCTCCGTGAGCCGGGTAGGGGGTAACGCGCAGATCAAGTCGATGAAGAAAGTATCCGGTACTTTGAAACTCGACCAGGCGCAATACCGCGAATTGGAAGCGTTTGCAAAATTCGGTTCCGACCTCGATCCAGCTACCTTGGCGGTATTGGAAAAAGGAAAGCGCAACGTGGAAATCCTCAAACAACCACAGTACTCTCCAGTATCGGTACAGAAGCAGGTAGCCATCATTTACCTGGGTACCAACGGTTTGTTGAAGGATGTGCCAGTAAATAAAGTTCGTGAATTCGAAGATTTGTTCCTGACTACCCTCGAAGGGCGCTATCCAGCAGTATTGGACGCGTTCAGAGTAGGTAAACTGGAAAATGACGACTTGGCAAAAGTGAAAGAAGTTGCCGCTGAGCTGACCAATCAATTCAAGTAATCTGCCATGGGTGCAAACTTAAAAGAGGTTCGTGATCGGATCAAGTCGGTGATGAATACGCAACAGATCACCAAAGCCATGAAAATGGTTTCGGCGTCCAAATTGCGTAGAGCACAGACTGCGATCCAACAATTGCGGCCTTATGCTGATAAATTGAACGCAATGCTGCGCAACATCCTCTCCAACCTGGAGGGCGATGCCAGCACAACCTACGGCCAGGAGCGCCCAGTGGAACGAGCCTGTATTGTGGTCGTGACCTCCAATCGTGGCCTTTGTGGTGCTTTCAATACCAACGTGAATAAAGCGGCGGTTCATGCCATCGAAACCAAGTACGCTGGAGTACGCGCCAAGGGCAACCTGGACATCCTCTGCATTGGCAAACGGGGCGCAGAATTCTTCAAAAAACGCTACTCGGATTGCCGGATCATCGACGATCACATGATGCTTTTTGAAGACCTGAGCTCAAGTAACGTAGGAAAAGTATCCAGCAAGCTGATGGAGGCCTTCGTGAGCAAGCAATACGATGCGGTAGAAGTAGCTTATGGCCGCTTCCGCAACGCTGCCATGCAATTCGCCGAAGTTGAACGCTGGTTGCCAGTCGCCAAACTGGAGGTTCAAGCGGGTGCCAGCACCAAAAAAGCTGACTACATCTTTGAACCAACCAAAGAAGGTTTGTTGGAGTACCTGGTGCCCAGCATCCTGCAGACGCAGTTCCAGAAATTCCTCTTGGATACCCACGCTTCTGAGCATGGTGCCCGGATGACTTCGATGGACAAAGCGACCGAAAACGCAAACGACCTGCTCCGCGACCTGCGCATCCACTACAACAAAGCCCGTCAGGAAACGATTACCAATGAGATTTTGGAAATCGTGGGCGGTGCTGCGGCGTTGTCGTCGGATTAAGGAAATACAGAGAAACAAAACGAAAGATAAAAGGGGTGTGGCGCTGAGAGGTGTGGCGCCCCTTTTTGGTTTTTACCACCTAAGAAACTTAAGAAACCTAAGCAACACCTCAGTCATACAGCTACGATGCATACAAGTATTTGCTGATAGGTTATTTAAGTTTTATGGGCCCGAAAACAAAAATCATCCCACTCCTTTTACTTTTCCCCTTAACTTTCCCCCAAAAATCTACCACCACATGAAAGTCCTCAACCTCATCCTCGCCGTCCTCTTTGTCCTTTTCGCCGTTGTGCAATACAACGACCCCGATCCTTGGGGCTGGGCCGCATTGTACCTCTACGTAGCCGCCGCTTGCGGCATGGCAGCCTTTGGCAAAAGCAACAAAATTATGCTTCTCCTTGGACTTGGGGTAAGCGCCATCTGGATGTTGTCCCTAGTGCCCGATTTTATCCACTGGGTACAGATGGGCATGCCGACCATTGTAGCCCACATGAAAGCCGAGGCCCCACACATTGAGCTGACCCGGGAGTTTTTGGGCCTGGTGGTGTGTATGACGGCCTTGGGCTGGCAGTGGTACCGGTTGCGGAAAAGCCAAAAAATGTGAATGTTGATCGCGGTAGCCTCAACTTCTCAACCCCTCAACTGCTCAACTCCTGCACTTTTATTATCTTTGCGCCGTACAAAAAAAGCCAAGCCAATCGATGCAGGTTATCCTCGACTATTTTCCCAACCTCAATGCCCAACAACAGGCGCAGTTTGCGCAGTTGGACGACTTGTACCGAGAGTGGAATGCCAAGATCAACGTGGTATCGCGCAAGGACATTGATTCCCTTTACGCGCACCACATCCTTCATTCCTTGGGCATCGCCAAAGTGGTACAATTCAAACCTGGTGCGGAGATACTTGATATTGGTACAGGTGGCGGCTTGCCGGGGATTCCCTTGGCGATTGTTTTTCCCGAAACCCAGTTTACGCTGGTGGATGGAACGGGTAAAAAAATCCTGGTCGTCAAAGAAATTGCCCAGACCCTGGGCCTAAAAAATGTGGATGCGCAGCATGCCCGCGCCGAGGAACTCAAGCGACAGTTCGACTTCACTGTATGCCGAGCCGTCACAACCTTGGACAAATTGTGCGCCTGGAGCTGGCCACTCATCAAGCGCAAGCACCAGCATGCCTTGCCCAATGGCCTCATTACGCTCAAGGGGGGCGACCTCCGCGAAGAAATTGCGGCACTGCCGAAGGGAACTTTTGTGAATAAAATTCCCCTCAGTACTTTTTTTAAAGATCCTTATTATGAGGAAAAATACGCAGTTTACGTTCAAGCGTAAATGGGCTATTGACTGCAATACAACCATTTGAATTCATCACCCGTTTGACTTACCTCTAATCACCACTTATGCCACGATATGTGCTCAATTTTTTAAAATTCCTCTTGTTTCTCGGCGTTGGCGTAGTCATTTTGTACCTTTTGTACCGCCATCAAAACGCCGCTTTTCAGGCAGAATGTGCCCTGAAAGGAATCCCTGGCGAGGAATGTAGTTTGATTGATAAGGTCGTGCATGATTTTGGCACGGTAAAGATAAGTTGGTTGTTTTTGGTGCTCTGTGCTTTTATTGTAAGCAACATTTCCCGGGCGATTCGCTGGAACATGTTGATCAAACCCCTGGGTTATACGCCACGGCTCATCAACTCCTTTTTTTGCATCATGATTGGTTATTTTGCTAATCTGGGCTTGCCCCGTTTGGGCGAGGTGTTGCGGGCAGGTACCATGGCACAATACGAAAAAATCCCCGTAGAAAAAGTGATGGGCACCGTGGTGGTGGATCGGATCATTGACGTAATCAGTATTTTACTGGTTACAGCCTTAGCCATTGCCCTGGAATACGATACCATCCTGGCTTTTGCCAAACAGCACGTATCGGTGGCGGATAAAATTGCGCTTTTGCAAAAAATGATCTTGTGGGGCATTCCGGTGATGCTGCTCGGATTTGGAGTACTGTGGTACTTCCGCAAGCCGCTACTGGCGACCAGCCTCGGACAAAAAATCACAAATCTCGCGCAAGGTTTTTGGCAAGGCATTCAAACCGTCCGCCAATTGGAGCGCCCCTGGTTGTTTGTTTTCCACAGCTTTTTGATCTGGTTCATGTATTATTCCATGACTTACCTCAATTTTCACGCTTTTCCCCCTACGGCACACCTCTCCGTAGTGGCTGCGCTGATCACTTTTGTATTTGGCGGCTGGGGCATCGTGATTCCTTCCCCTGGTGGGATGGGTACCTACCACTTTTTGGCACAAACCGCTCTGGCGATGTACGGCATCAGTGGTGACGATGGTTTTTCCTGGGCGAACATCTCCTTTTTTACCATCCAATTGGGCGGCAACGTGGCGATCGGCTTGGCTTCCTGGATGTTGCTCCCGGTCGTGAATCGCAACTACCACCCCAAAACCCTAGGCCATGAGCATGCTGGCGCAAATTGAGGCCAAAATCCTGGATTGGGATGCCGCAGGCCGAAAGGTGCAAGCATGGCAAGCCCAGGGCGAAATGGTGGTGTTTACCAATGGCTGCTTTGACTTGTTGCATTACGGGCATTTGCATTACCTGGCGCAGGCACGAGATTTAGGACAAAGACTGGTGCTGGGCTTGAATTCAGCCGCTTCCGTATCGCGCCTGAAAGGTCCCCACCGACCTATCAACGACGAACATACTCGGATTTGGCAAATGGCCTCCTTACAATTTATTGATGCAGTAGTGACGTTTGAGGAAGATACCCCTTGGGACTTGCTGCAAGTATTGCAACCGGATATATTGGTGAAAGGTGGGGATTATGCGCCAGAGAGCATCATTGGGGCAGATATTGTATTGGGGCGAGGTGGAAAAGTGATGACTTTGCCTTTTGTAGAAGGATACTCTACGACTTCAATTGAACAGAAGATCAAGAATAGCTGATTGATATCGAATTTGAACACAATGTGGGTTCAAAAGCTACTATTTAATAGCACAAAGAACACAAGGAAAAGCACAAAGGACACAAAGACGAGATGTTGACAACGGTTGAATTCAAGCTAAGCTATTGGTGCAACGTATGGAATTCTAACTATTGGTGAAAGCCCTGTCAACATCGCTCTCCTTGTGTCCTTTGTGCCCTCCTTTGTGTTCTTTGTGCTAAAAAATGCCGCTTTAGTGATCCTCTGAATGTCACTGAAAATGCAGCCATGAAAAAACAACTCCTCTTTATCCTTTTCCTCCTCCTCAACCACGGTGTCCTCAACGCCCAAAGCAGCCCCATCCCCCGTGGCAACTACGCCTACTCCATTCTGGATCGCCTGGAAATCCTCGGCGGCATCGAAGCTCCTTATCACTCTTCGCTCAAATACTACGCCCGCAGCAAAGTCGCTCAATTTGCACTGCAATTGGATAGCCTATCCTCCGCGAATTGGTCGACGTTGGACCGCGAGGACCTGAATTACCTTTTTCTCGACAACAATGAATGGCTGGGCCAAGCGGCTTTGCCCAATACTATCGGCGGCCCCAAATACCAGCCCAAAGGTGATACGGTGGTGAACATGATCGAAGCCAGCCTACGCAGCCCGCATTACCAGCGCAGCAAACGGCAATTGTTCAAATGGCTTTACCCTACGCCGGCCAACCTGCTGGAGGTCAATACCCCTGATTTCCACCTGAGGGTCAACCCGATCCTCAACATGCAATTGGGAAAAACCGACGATGATGCACAAAATTTTTTCCAATACTCCCGAGGTGTGGAGCTACGCGGCGGCATCGACGATCGGGTATTTGTGTACATGAACTTGCTGGAAAATCAGGCCAAATACCCTCAATATGTGCGGGATTTGTACAATAAAACCTTTGCCTTGCCCGGTGCAGCGCTAGTCAAAAACTACAACAGCAAGTTCCTGAAATTCAACAACGGCTACGATTTTTTACTGAGTGATGGCTATGTCGGGTTCAATATGACCCGGCATATTGGTACACAAGTTGGTTTTGGCCGCAACTTTATCGGCAATGGCTACCGCTCCCTACTGTTGTCCGATTTTGCCCCCAATTATTTTTACCTCAAACTCAACTGGCAGATCTGGAAATTTCACTTCCAGAACATCTTCGCCGAGATGGTGTCCTCCTCGCCCAATTTCAATAGCAACAATGTCATCGAAAAGAAAAAATACATGGCCGCTCACCACCTGAGCATCAACCTGGGACCGAATCTCAACCTGGGCCTTTTTGAAACCGTGATGTTTACCCGTACCGATCATTTTGAATTCCACTACCTCAATCCGGTCATTTTTTACCGGGCCGTGGAGCAGGGCTTGGGTAGTCCGGACAACGTAATCCTGGGTTTTGATGGCAAATGGAACTTGTTTCGCAAAATTCAGCTCTACGGCCAGTTGACCATTGATGAATTTTTGTTCAAACGCCTCATCTCTGACAATCAAGGGTATTGGGCCAACAAATTCGCACTGCAAGCGGGCCTCAAATACGTCAACGCGCTGGGCATAGACCACCTGGATTTACAATTGGAATACAACCTGGCCCGGCCCTACACCTACGCGCATTTCGATACTGCATCATCCTACACTCAGATCAACCAGCCTTTGGCGCATCCGCTCAGCGCGAATTTTAAAGAGTTCATCGCGATGCTGCGTTATCAGCCATTCAAAGGGCTGGTGTTGGACGCCCGCTACATCCGTGCCAATTTTGGTGAAGATGGCCCTACCGACAACTGGGGTGGCAACATCCTCCTCAATAACTACAAATTCCAGCGCGAATATGGCAATTTCATCGGTCAGGGCATTGCCGCTGAAACTTCTTTGCTGGGTTTAGACTTGAGTTACCAATTAGCGCATAATGTTTTCATTGATCTTCAGTATTTTTACCGCCGAAAAGACAGCGCCGAAAATGCGCGCGACCAAAAAGCCCAGTTCATCAGCGCCGGAGTGCGGGTGAATATGGGGAAACAGAGAATGGATTTTTAAAGGTTTCAAAGTTCCAAAGTTCCAGGGTTCCAGGGTTACGTACACCTCGACTTCGCTCAGTGGCCTTAACCCTGGACCCCTGGAACTTTGGAACCCTGGAACCCCTTAACATAACACAACTTTATGGCAACCCAAACAAATCCTTCAGTAGCCTACTTCTGTATGGAGTACGGCTTGGACCAAGCCTTCAAAGCCTATGCAGGTGGTCTGGGCATTCTGGCGGGCGACTACATGAAAGGCGCCAAAGACCACAATTTTCCCATCGTCGGCATTGGCATCAAATGGAAACAAGGCTACACCGATCAGCGGATCGACCCCATGGGTAAGCCTTACGATACCTACCACAACTACAACTACGACTTTATGGAAGACACTGGCGTCAGTGTCACCGTAGAAATTCGTGGCCTGGAAGTGGAATGTAAAGTATGGAAACTCGAAGCTTTCGGAAACGCGCCACTCTACCTGCTGGATACCGACCTCCCTGGCAACAATGATACCTGGGTGACGGGACAATTGTACGGCTGGTTTGGTGAGGAACGGATTGCTCAGGAGATTGTATTGGGCATTGGCGGCGTCCGCGCCCTGCGCAAACTGGGCATCAAGGTAGATGTGTACCACTTCAACGAAGGGCACGCCCTTTTCGCCGGTTTTGAATTGCTGCGCGAAAAGATGGAAGAAGAAGACCTGGAGTTTGACGAAGCGGTGGACGCGGTGAAAAGTGAGGTCGTCTTCACCACCCATACCCCCATCTTACAGGGCAACGAGTCGCACCCCATCGAGCGCATCATGTACATGGGCGCAAACATGCACCTGACTTGGGAGCAATTGGAAGAACTAGGTGGTAGCCCTTTCAACATGACCGTTGGAGCCCTACGATTGTCCAAAAAATCAAACGCCGTAGCACAGTTGCATGGCGAGACTTCCAATAAAATGTGGGCGGAAATTGAGGATCGTTCCGAAATCATCGCCATCACCAATGCCATTCACAAGCCTACCTGGGTGGATCCCGCGATGATCGCTGCTGCTGAAAATGACGGCGACCTTTGGGCGACCCACTTGCAGAACAAACGTTCGATGATCGATTTCATCGAAGCCAAAACGGGGCACCGCCTGGATGAAAACAACCTGATCATTGGTTTCTCCCGCCGTGCGGCACCGTACAAGCGCTCCGATTTGATCTTTACCGATCCTGAAATCATTGCACCGCTGCTGGAATCGCGCAAGGTCCAGATCGTTTTCTCTGGCAAAGCCCACCCACTGGATGATACCGGCAAAGGCATTGTGGCCAATCTGGTGAAAATGGCGCGCCAATACCCTAAAGCGGTCATCTTCCTCGAAAACTACGACATGGCCATCGGGCGGATGCTCACGCGCGGCTCGGACATCTGGTTGAACAACCCTCGCCGCCCGCTCGAAGCGAGTGGTACTTCCGGGATGAAAGCCGCCATGAACGGGGTATTGAACTTCTCCATCCTGGATGGCTGGTGGCCCGAAGCTTGCGAGCACGGCGTGAACGGCTGGCAATTCGGCGATGCTTACGAAAATGAAGAGGATGTAGAGGCCCACGACGCCCACGACCTCAAGGCAATGTACAATGTACTCCTAAATGAGGTGATTCCAACATACTACGACAACCGCAAAAAATGGGTCGCCATGATGAAGGCGAGTATCCTAAGCACGAAGGATCAGTTTGCAGTGAAACGGATGTTGGAGGAGTATTATGAGTTGTTGTATAAGGCGTAGGTAGGCTTTGATACGAGATAAATTGGGAGGGTTTGAGGAACTAAGCACCTCAAACCCTTTGTATTTAGCCCATTGACATGAGTTTCGATTTGATATTTGACTTAAAATACCCAATGGCCTCACTCCCTCTTGAACCAATGCAAATCAAAGCGGTCCGAAATTTTAGGAAACTCGGCAAGTAGTTCCCCGTCTGTGAAGCGAAAGAAATGGAAAGAACCTTTTGCAAAGTCTTTGTTCTTGGCCTCTACTTCATATTTTTTTCGTAAAAAATTGAAGGCGGGAGAGGTGTCTCTGTCAACAAAATGAAAACTGGCATCACTGATGCTTGGAGTGCCTACATCATTGTTGAAAAAAGAGCCCCTTAAATCTCCATGGGGGAAAAATTCAAGGGTATAGATTGAGCCAAGAGCTAAAAAATGCAACCTCAGGGTTTGATCAAAATTTACCTGTAAGACGCTAAAACTGTGTAGAGCATATACAGATTTGACCAGTCCGTTTTTCACAAAAGATTTCGGTATTTCTTCCTGCGTAGTCCATTCCAACTGCCCATTCAAGTCATATTTATTCAAATAAAAACCTTCACTGCGCTTTTTTTGATCCGTCCAAAGGCCTACACCCCAAGTATAGATGGCATTGTTTTTAATGTCAAATAGTAGTGAGGCCATATCGCTTTGATTGATGTTGGTGTCAAAATATCCTGCTCCATGGAGCATTCGAGGATTGGTGACACTATACATTCCTAGAGCCTTATTAATTGCCAAATCCAGCATAAAATCAGCTTGGACTTTGCCTGCAAAATCAACTTTCAAAATGCGAACTTTGGTATCATGTACCAGCCCCGGTGTATAATGACTCACGAAGTACATCGCATCATCCGAGTTGCTATAGTAAGACCAATCCGAATATGCGCTGTTTTTTTCAACCAGTGGAAGTTCGAGGGTAATTTCACGTTTCGTCAAATTTTCATTATCCCAGGTATGTAAGAAGTAGATTTTTTTAGCTGGAATCCCTTTTTTACCAGGCTCGTTTCGACGAATGATAACCGCAAATTCATTTTTTGTACAAAACATCGCATGAGGGAAATTGTAGCCAAAAAGATTTTCAATCTCTAATTTTTTGGTCTCCCCTTGGGTATTGATCCGGGTAAGTAGCAATTTTTGCTGGGTTCCTGAAACAAAATATACAGTTTCTAAGCCGGAAGAAAAAATCATTTTGCCCATTATACTGGTTTCTTCTAATAGGCCTTGATAAGACTGAGGGCCAGTCAGTACTTCCCATATTTTTTGTCCTTGCGTATTGAGGCGGTATATTTTTGCCCCAGGATAATTGCCGCGTAAGCCGCCCTGTTTTGCTTCCTCCATCGACGCTTTGTTGAGAAATAGAACACCTGCGCCATCAACCGCATAGGCACTTTGTGGGGTTTCATCCTTTTGGAGGGTGATACTGGTGGAATTGGTTTGGCCTTGCAAAATAATTGAGTGGAGAAGGCCAATTGAAAAAATCAAGAACAGGGAAAGCACGAGTTTCATAACTATTTATTAAAATCAAATAATAACGACAGCCAAACATATTTTCATTCTACAATACAACAAAGAAAATGGATTTTTA
Source organism: Saprospiraceae bacterium (assembly GCA_027486765.1). Taxonomy (GTDB): domain Bacteria; phylum Bacteroidota; class Bacteroidia; order Chitinophagales; family Saprospiraceae; genus Haliscomenobacter. The sequence continues at coordinate 38,010 of JAIXOO010000139.1, read as the reverse complement.
TTTTACTGAGCGTTTGAGTTGATCGATTTTCTACTTCCATCCAAAAACTTCAAAGCCGAGGCCAGATGGCACTTCATGTACTTTCATTTAAAAAACCAGCAACTTACCTTTGATCATGTTGCCATGCCCGGGCCAGAACCAGAAATTGCCAGCGGTATGGAAAAATGCTTCCGGTTCTTTTTTAGACCATTCAACCAATTCTTCAAAACTCAGGAACTCAAGTTGGACGGCAAATGGGCTGTTTTCCATTCCTTACTGCACCTGTCTACCCTTCCATTCATATTGCTTCCGCACATTGGCCCATAGTCCAACAATGGCAATGTATAAGATGTGCAAAACCTGCGCCTGCCAAAATACCCGCAACAAATCTTTACGCTGAAAAAAAGTACTTGCTGTGCTCAAGAGCAAACAATCTGCTCCAACTTTAGCCAGCAATAAAATCAAGAGGCACCAGCCAAATCCAGGCACAAATGGCGACAACAAAAACGCCACAATGATTGCCCAACACAGTCCAAAAACCAAGCCCAAAACCGCCGTAATCCGCCACTCCTGATACGCAGTATTTTTGGTGCCCCAACGGACGCGCTGTTGGAAAAAAGACCTCCAATCCGGCATTGCTGTGGTATATACTGTCGCCTCCAGCGATTTTAAAAACTTGACTTGCCCAGGATAGCGCTGCTCAATTTTATGCATCAAAAACAGATCGTCGCCTGAAGCCAGCTGATCTACCCCCCTGAAACCACCTACTGCATCAAATGCCGCTCGGGTATAAGCCAAATTGGCTCCATTCCCCATGCGCATTAGGCCCGATTGCAGGCCTGCCCCGGTGAGCAGCATCATCCCCAGAAAATCCAGCGATTGAAAGCGCTCCAACAGGTTATTTTCCTGATGAAAATTGACTGGGCCAGCAATCATTTGCACTTCTTCCTGTTCAAAAAATGCCACCATGTTGCGCAACCACTCTGGCCCCATCTCGCAATCGGCATCGGTACACACAATCAGGTCACCCCGGCTTTGCTGGACGCCCGTATGGATGCCATGTTTTTTAAAAGCAAGTCCTTGGATGGGATAATCGGCCAGGCCGATCAAGTGAATGCGTGGATCAGATAGGGACTGGACGATGGATGCGGTATCATCTTCAGAGTGATCGTCCACTACGATCAATTCCATCAAGTGCGTGGGATAGTTTTGGCGCAAAACAGCTTTTACACAAGCCTCAATGTTGGTGGCCTCATTGCGCGCAGGAATGATGATAGAAACTGCGGTGGAAGGAAAAAAGTGGGAAGGGAAATTCCGCTGGGGAATTTTTGACCAATGGTACAAAAAATAGAGGATCAGGAGGAAATAGGCCGTACCTACTACAACGGTGCTGATCACTAGGTACAACATTGGCCTGTTTCCTCCTTGATTTATGAAGTCTGGTGGGCACTAGCGCACCAGATCGTCATCATTAATGGGTCTTGGTTCTTTGCGAGCGCGTGGTGGGAAATCGGTTTGTAACTCTTCATACTCCACCAAATCTCCGTCTCGTTTGCGTTCGTATTCCGCTTTGGCTTTTTTTACTTGTTTTTTCAACAAGGCTCTCGCCAAGAAGTAGCCGCTCAGCACCGGAAAACCGATCACTGAAAGTATCCCGATAATCACGCCTGCGATGGCATCGCGGCGGAACGTATTGCGAATCCACTTGAAATAGTCCGTCACTACCGTATAGTCAATGACCAAGGCAGCAATCAGCATGATCGGCGACAAGAAGGCCAAGATGCGGAAAACAAAGCGGGCCAGCATAAATAGCCCTACCATAAAAACGACGATAACTGCGACACCAATGATGGCATTCCATGGGTTGTCGCTTCTTTTGCTTTGGCTCATGGTTCAAAATTTTCAACCAATTTACAACAAATCACCATGCACTGTCACTTTTTTGGACAATCCAAGAAATAAGCTCTACCAATGCTTGGATAATCTATGCCGAGCATTAAAAAAGGCTCATCTGTTCCGGCAGCAGGCGAAAAGAACGCCGATGATGAGGCGTGAGGCCATGGTGGCGCAGCGCTTCGCGGTGTGCTTTGGTGGGATAGCCCTTATTGGCCGTCCAGCCGTATTGCGGGTGATCGTCGGCGAGGTTAGCCATGTAATCATCCCGATAAGTTTTGGCCAGTACCGACGCTGCAGCAATGGACATGTAAATGCCATCACCCTTAATGATGCACTTGTGATTGATGTTTTTGTAGGGGTTAAAGCGATTGCCGTCCACTAAAATGAGATCTGGTTGTAAATCCAGCTTATCTAGCGCCCGATGCATGGCCAAGAAGGAAGCATTGAGGATGTTGACCTCATCTATTTCGACAGGGTCTACTTGTGCAACCGCCCAACTGACAGCGGCAGCCTTGATGATGCAACGCAATTCCGTGCGCTGCTGCTCGGAGAGTTGTTTGGAATCGTTCAAAAGGGGGTGCCTGAAAGACTTGGGCAAAACAACCGCTGCTGCAAACACTGGCCCGGCCAAACATCCACGGCCAGCTTCATCGCAGCCAGCTTCGCACAAATCCGGGTCGTAGTAGGGCTCAAGCATTATTGATCGTTTTGGTTGGTTATAGGAAATGGGAATACATTAGACCCTATGTACAAAAGGTCTACTATAGAACTATAAAAATAAAATAAAATTTTCAATGAAATGTAAAATCCTGGTCACGCACAGTCCCAATTGTACAAAACCCGATCAAATCGCAAGGCTTGTAAATCTTCCGGGCGGATGAAAAAATTGGCAATGCCCATGTCGCCCCACATGGTATTGATGTCATTATCCGAATCCATCTGAAACAAGAGCTGCATCGGAACTGCTGGGTCGCGAGGATCGCATTGGGTAAAAAAGGCGTAACCTCCAAGTTTATGGCCGCTGGCTTTAGAGCCCAATTCGTAGAAAAAATCCATAATTTCCTCTTGCTCCTCGCCAAAATTGGCTAAAAAAGCTTCAGGATAAACCTGATCAAACTGGTAGTCGGGTGGCCCTAGCCATTCTTCCTCTTGGCTGAAATTCAATGCAAAGGAAGCGTGCTGTGGAAGAGGGGTATCCTGATCAAAATGGGGTAAAAAAGCAAAGTCACTTTCCAGCAGCACGCTATCTTCGATGACTTCGGCGTGGTATATCACCCGGAAGTTGTCCTGGACTTGCGGCCGGTCAAAATCCAGACCGTACATTCCATCGGCAGCAATAAAGAATTGAAGAATACCACGGGTTGGGAAGCCCTTCAGAGCGGGAATTTCTGCAAAGTTGAGCTGTGCCAGAAAAAACAACCACTCTCCCGTTTTACTTTTGGGATAGTTCATACCCTTTGGCCAATACGGTTTTCCTCCTATTTTGCTTTGCCATAGATAGATTGGCGCTTGCGCGCTAGGTTTGATGCGTATCGTGTGGTTCAGGGTAGTGTCCACTTTTTCCTGAAATTTTTCCAGGATGCTGGGCAACTGCAATGGCATAATCCAACTTCATTTTTGTTCGGGGTAAAGATAAAAAGTCGCTCCGAAAAGCAAAACGGCGCTAAGCAGTTGGGCAAAAATAAGTGCTCATTTTTCCTGAGCCAAAGGATTAGATAAGACACTTAAAATGAAATGTTTACTCATCTAATCCTTTGGCAAAATGAGCCCTTATTTTTTATCGCCCCTGAAAATTTAAAATACAATCCCAGTGAACCAAAGAAAAGGTTTTGAGTTAGAGCTTGCTTAATCTTGTGTTTATGACCAAGCAGTTTCGCATTCTTGTTTTGGTGCTCTTTGCGGTGTTGTCGCTGCTGAGCGTCCGTGCTGCGTTTAACATTCGCTTTTCTTTTGACTTTGAGCAATTTTTCCCGGTGGGTGATCCCGACCTGGAGGCATTTAAGGCCTTTGTCAAAGATTTTGAAACAGACGATAATTTTTTGCTGATTGCAGTACACCGTTCCGAAGGTGTTTTTGAGCAACAGTTTTTGGAGAAATTTCACCAGCTCACCCTCGATTGTCGCGATCTGCCGTACGTGCTGCAAGCTCAATCTTTGACCAAGATTGGCTATCCCATCAAAACGCCCTTTGCCATCACCACCGTCCCGGCCATCCACATTGACCAGCCCGAATTATACCCTCAAGATCGAGCCCGTGTACTTAAGGACGAACGTTTTGTGCGCAACCTCATCTCCGTGGATGGCAAAACCCTCGTCATTTTCCTCAAAACAATTGAATCGATCGAGCTCTCACAAGCCAAGGAATTGATGGCGGCAGTGGACAAGGCTGTCCAGAAATACCAGTTTGAGGAATACCACTACCTAGGCCGCCCCTATTTTCAGAAGGAAATGGTGCGCTTGCAGCAGCGAGAGATCATCGTGGCGACCCTTGTTTCGGCCATTTTGGTGAGTATAGTGATGTACCTGGTCTTTCGGCGGATTTGGGGTACCGTAGTTGCAGTGGTTTCATTGGCCTTGGGCTTGTTGCTTTTTATTGGCTTTTTGGGCGGCTTTGTGCGCGAGCTCAACACCCTTTCCGCCCTCTACCCAGTACTGGTGCTGATCATTGGAACCTCCGACATCGTCCACATCATGTCCAAGTACAACGATGAGCTGCATAAAGGAAATGAGCGCAACACCGCTATGTGGAATACCATTCGCGACGTAGGCTTAGCAACTTTTATGACGGCTCTAACCACGGCGATTGGTTTTGCATCGTTAGTCAGCAATCGGGTTATGCCCATTAAAGACTTTGGCATCAATGCAGCAGTGGGGGTGATGATCGCCTACTTTACAGTCATCCTCTTTACTACGGTGATGTTGACCTGGTTTCGCGCCGATCAGATTGCACAACCCCAAAAAGAACATGCCTTTTGGGAACGCCTCTTGCAATGGGTTGTCGACTTTACTGCCAAATATCCCCGCCAAATTGTACTGGCTATGCTAGGAGTAGTCTTGGTCAGCCTGCTGGGCATTTCCCGCATCACCACCAACTACGACATCATCAGCAACCTGCCGCGAAATAGCAAGATTACCAGCGATTTTTTGTTTTTTGAAAAAAACCTGGCGGGTTTCCGACCCATGGAGTTTGCCGTATATGCTCAGGGTGATTACTACGTGACGGATTTTGAAGTGCTGCGCGAAATGGAAAAAATTGAAAAAAAGCTGCACCAGGCCGATTTTGTAAATGCTATTTTTTCCAGCACCGCGATTTACAAAAGCATCCACCAAATGACCCACAACAACCGACCAGATGCCTATCGCTTGCCCGAAGACCCTGAAGAATTTGCCAGTTATCAGCGCCTGGCCAAACGCCTGCCCCAACTCAATGCTCAAGTCTTGATCAGCCGCGACGAACGTAAAGCCCGCATCACCTCCCGGGTCAGTGACATTGGCGCAGACAACATCAATGCATATGGCCAGCAGTTGGATGCCTGGATGGCCAAAAACATCGACCCCAAGATCATCAAGGTGCAGCGTACGGGCACCGGACTGGTGATGGATAAAAATGCGGCCTATATTCGGCGCAACTTATTGCTGGGCCTGGGCTCCTCGGTGGGCTTGATCAGTATCATCATCGCTTTGGTGCTGCGGAGTTGGCGCATGATGGTGATCTTTTTGGTGCCCAATTTGGTTCCGCTGCTCGTGGCAGGTGCCTTGCTGGGGTATTGGGGGGTAGAACTGGATGCCGGTATTTCCATTGTTTTTTCGGTCGTGTTTGGCATCGCTGTCGACGACACGATTCACTTTTTGGCCAAACTCAAACTGGAGCGCAATCGTGGCCGCAGCGTCGAAGAGGCACTGCGTACGACTCTGCTGGAAACTGGAAAAGCGCTCATTCTCACCACCGTCTTTCTGTTTTTTGGCTTTTTAGTGCTCTTGTTTTCTCAGCACCCCACCAGTGTGATCATCGGGGTACTGACGAGCATCACTTTATTTGCTGGAATGCTGACAGAGCTGATGCTCGCGCCAGTATTGGTGCGCTGGCTTTTGAAAGATTTTTGATGCTTATCCTTGAAAATGAGCCCAAATTTTGCATCCTTTTTTTGTCATTTACGTATGAAGGGAAGTGTAGGTGCGTACAACTTTGAAAAAGTTTGCTACCTTTACATTACAACCATCACCAAAAATCATGGGAAATGGGGGTTCTTGCTCGGTATTTTTATCAAATAACTAGCTTGCAAAAAACACCCAAACTCATTAATAATTTAACAAATGGAATCGTCGTGTCAAAAATTTTTGCTGGCGATGCTGACACTCTTAATGTGTTTTAGCCTCGAAATCCAAGCAAAAACATTAACTAACGAGACCGAACTGGACGAAGCGGAAATTACCCGCAGACTCCACGCGATGGAAAACAGGGTAGTGAAACCGCGATACGATCCGGTTGTAATGAGCTACCTTCGAACTTATCTCGTTAAAGGCCGTGAAGGCACAGAGCAAATGCTCGGACGTCGGTTTATTTACTTCCCCCTGTTTGAAGACGTCCTATTTCAGAATGACCTCCCTGAAGAACTAAAAGCACTATCCATTGTAGAGTCTGCTTTGCACAACCGGGCCGTTTCCCGGGTGGGCGCAATGGGCCTATGGCAATTTATGCCACCTACTGGGCGTAGCTTAGGACTACAAGTGGATGCGAACATCGATGAACGCCGGGATACCCGCCGCTCTACGGAGGCCGCTGCAGTTTACCTCAAAAAACTATACAAAGAGTTTTCGGACTGGGAATTGGCCATCGCTGCCTACAACTCTGGTAGCGGCCGGGTGATCCGTGCACTCAAGCGGGGTCGTGGCACCAACTATTGGGCCATTCGGGGTGATTTGCCGAAAGAAACCGCCAATTATGTGCCTGCTTTTATTGCAGCCAGCTATTTGTTGGAGCATTTCGACAAACATGGGCTGACGCCAAAGTTCCCAGCTGAAGAACTGCTGCTGACCACCTCCATATTGGTGCATCAGGACTTGAGTTTTGAACAAGTCGCAAAACTAACCGGAGTGAGCATGGAAACCATCGACTTCCTCAATCCGGCCTTCAACCGCAAATCCATCCCGGCTAGCGCCCGTGGATACTACCTGACCATGCCCTCCAAGGTGATGGAAAAAGTACGGGTTTATTTGGAAACCAATCGCCCGGATGGTGCCGTCAAACCAGAGCTGATCACCAGCATGAATGCACCTAAAGTACGCGACGTATCGGCTGCGAGCGCCCTGGTGGAAGAAAGCCACGAAGTAAGTTCAGGTGAAACCCTGGAAGCCTTGGCAAAAATGTACGGCTGTACGGTAGACAAAATCAAAGAGTGGAACAAACTCGATTCTACAGCAGTTGCTCCTGGCCAGTTCCTCAAAATTTTCCGCGCCAAAAACTGGAAATTGCGCGTAGAGCGGATGGAAACGTTCAGCTTGATTCCAATGTTAAAATTGGGTTTGCTAGAACAAGAAGCTAAAATTGTTGCGCCTTCAGCCAAAGATTTGGCACCTGAACAAGAAGCGTTTCAGTACTACGTAACGACCCGGCCAGAAAGTATTTTCGAAATTGCCGATCGTTTCCCCGGGGCCAAGCTCCAGGATATCCTCAAAATAAATGAGCTCAATTCCAATCGCATCATTCGAGCGGGGACTCGACTAAAAATCCGTAAACTTTAGTTATTTTTGATTCAATAAAAGTGACTTACTCAAAAGGCAACCGTCTTTTGAGTAAGTTTTTTTATTTTACTTACTACAAAAATCAAAATCATGTCTAATCAATTTGCCGACATCCTTGATCAACACCTGAACGATGACAATTTCATCGACAATTTGAGCCAACAAATTGGGGGCGCTGAAAGAGAACAAACCCGTGCAGCAGCCAACGGTATTGTCGCAGCCATGTCTTCCGCAATGTCCAAAACTGCAGCAACTGAGCAAGGCGCGAGTGGCTTGATGGGTATGCTGGATGCAGATGGAGACGGCAGCATCATCGACGATGTGATGAACATGGTTTCAGGCGGCGGTGGCCAGGCGGGCGGTCAAGCTAGCTTGATGCAAAATGGTGCAGGTATTGTGAATTCACTTTTGGGTGGCAAACAAGGCGGCATCATCGACATGATCAGCAAAATGAGTGGCTTGAGCGGGGATAAAACGGGCAATTTGATGTCCATGTTGGCCCCTATCATCTTAAGTGCGCTCAGCAAAACGGGCAAACAAGGTGGCGGCGGTTTCGATATCGGCGGCATCCTCAATATGCTGCAAGGCACCCAGCAGAAAAAAGCCAGCGGCAATCCAGCAATGGACATGATTGGCAAGTTCCTGGACAAGGATGGCGACGGTGATTTCACCGACGACCTTATGGGAAGCTTGGGTGGATTGTTTGGTGGCAAAAAATAACCCAAGCATTTATAACCCAGGAAATGGGCTGGTGTGGCAGATGCTACACCAGCCCATTTCCTTTTTGGGAAAAGTGTATTGGCGAGGACAGATTGAATACTCTTATTTAGTGGATGGTAAACCTTCTACAACATTTTTCCGTATTGATCATTATCTGTTAGTAGCAGAACCTCATAAGTACTATTTTTTCAAACAAACGATTAAACAATGATCAATAAACTTTTTCTGGGGCTGATTGCCCTTCTGATTAGTGTGAGTATCAATGCACAAGACACCAGCATCCAAAAAATCAAAAAGACGGATGCCGAGTGGAAAAAACAACTTACTACACAGCAATACTACGTGACCAGACAAGCTGGAACGGAACGCGCTTTTCAAAATGCCTACTGGGACAACCACGAAAAAGGGGTTTACAAATGTGTTTGTTGCGATCTGGAACTGTTCAATTCTGCGGCGAAGTTTGAATCGGGTACAGGCTGGCCCAGCTTTTTCAAACCCATCGAACCTAAACATGTGCAAGTAAAGGGCGACGATAGCCACGGCATGGCGCGGACCGAAGTGGTTTGTAGCCGTTGTGATGCCCATTTGGGCCACGTTTTTGACGATGGGCCTCGCCCAACGGGGCTCCGCTACTGTATGAATAGTGCGGCGCTGGTTTTTGAAAAGACAAAAACAAAATAATGAATTCCTGAGGTGATTCCTTGAGTGCCTTAGGTTTCTTAGGTAGTGAAGAGGACCCTGCTACGCAGGCTTTTTCTTTTTCACCACCTAAGAAACCGAAGACACGATAGCTTTACCTCAGTTTGTAAGTGCTCATTTTTCAATCTGCTCGTACACTTCTGCTCCGCCATACAACACATCAATCACTCCCGGCTGCCGCAAGAAGTCATGGGGGAACCCCAGTTCAATTCGGCTCAATTCATTCAGGTGTGCCGTGATTTCATCGGTCAACGCTATATTCGCTGCACCAAGACAGTCTTCCAATTGCGCAGGTTTGGTAGCACCCACAATCGGGATCACCGTTTTGCCCTGCTCCATCGTCCAACGAATGGCAACTTGAGCGGGTGATGCCCCCAGCTTTTCAGCAGCATCCACTACTTCCTGGGCAATCCGATTGGCATAATCGGCCCGGCGTGCACTGGCTTCGGGTAATCGCCCTTGTTCCCCACGCAGGTATTTCCCGGTCAAGGCGCCACCCGCCAAAGGTGCCCAAGGTGTGACCGCCATGCCAAAAGCATCGGCCATTGGCAACAAGTCGCGCTCTGGAGTGCGTTGCAGCAAACTATATTCTACTTGTAGGGCGACAAACTTAGACCAGCCCCGCCATTCCGCCAGGGTATTGGCTTGGGACACAATCCAGGCAGGGGTGTCAGAAATACCGACGTAGTGCACTTTACCTTGTGCCACCAAGTCGTCCAGGCCACGCATGACTTCCTCCACTGGCGTCAGGCTGTCCCAGGCGTGTACCCAGAGTAGGTCGATGAATTCGGTATTCAGGCGTTTGAGGCTGCCTTCTACTGAGCGCATCATGTTTTTGCGGGAGTTGCCCGCGAAGTTGGGGTCGCCCGTACCGTCGCGTAGGGAATATTTCGTGGCCACGACAAAATGGTCGCGGTTGTCGGCAATGAACTCGCCCAGCCATTTTTCGGAAGTACCTTCGGTATAGCGGTTGGCGGTATCAACAAAATTGCCGCCAGCATTGGCGTAAGTGTCAAAAATTTGTTTGGAGGTGTCGTAATCAGCGCCCCATTTCCATTCTTTGCCAAAACCCATGGTGCCCAGGCAAAGTTCGGAAACGCGCAACCCGCTGCGACCGAGTAGTTTGTATTTCATGATGTTGGATTTATGATCCCAAAGACAGTTGTTCAAAAATATCATCTACATCATCAAACGACTTTATTCCCGTTTTTTCTTCTTCGCCTCCTAATAAATTGAGTCCGGCGGGTTGTAAATAGTCCAACATGGCTTTGACTTCAGTTGCCTGCACACCAATGCTCAACAAAATGGGGTAACGCTGGCAAAAATCACGCAGGATTTCCGGGCTCAAAATTTCCCCTTTTTGAACCTCAGCCCAGCTAAAACCGCCTTTGTCAAAATTGAGCAAAAAGTAGCTGGCGTGAGGCGAAAAGTGGCTCAATATGAACTCAATATCCCCAGTACTGGTGGATTTTTCAATGACAATTTCCTTGATCACAGGCAATTCATTGGACAAATCCATCACCGTTGCCACATCGGTAAACATGCCCAGTTGCACGGCATCCAGGCGCAGCTCCGACACTTGGTGCAGGATGTCCTCCTTGCTGCTCAGACTGAATTCGCCCACGATTTTTGGCCCTTCCACCCATTCCCGCATGGCGGCGACTTTTAAGGGACTAATGGCATTTTCTTCCCCTTGACTCAGGTTGAAACCCAGCCATTCCACTTCCCAGGCTGAAAAATAACGTGCATCGGTGAGGTTGGTGATCGATCCCGCCTTGATTTTGATGGCCGACATGTTGACAAATTTGGTGACCAAGATAGCTGAAAAAATGGCTTTCGTTTTACCTTTGCGTTCAAAGACCATACAATGACCACAAAAAGCATCTCCATCGGCTGTGATCACGCCGGGTTTCCTTATAAAGATCGGATCAAAAATCTCTTACTTGCCCGAGGCATCGAAGTGGTAGATTATGGTACCAACTCCTTGGATTCGGTCGATTACCCTGACTTTGTACACCCGGTAGCCAATGATGTGGAAAGTGGGAGGGCCGAACTGGGCGTCCTGCTTTGTGGCAGCGGAAATGGCGTAGCCATCACGGCCAATAAACATCAGGGAGTACGTGCTGCGCTCTGCTGGATTGAAGAAATTGCCGCCCTGGCCCGCCAGCACAACGACGCCAATATCGTGTGCCTCCCCGTTCGGTTTACTACACCAGAGCAGGCCGACGCCATTGTCAATGCTTTTTTAAATGCCACGTTTGAAGGCGGAAGGCATGCTACTCGGGTTGGAAAAATTGCGTGTATGTAAAAATGATTTAGTCAGGAAGGCACTAAGGAACCGGTTCAGATCTTAGTGCCTTCCTGACTAAATGGCTAAAACTTCTTTAAAAGGAATTACTCCTTCACCAGTTCCTTCACTGCAAATCCATCCTTCGTCACCATCCGCACATAATACATTCCCGCTGCCTGATTGCTGAGGTCAAAGGTTTCCATAAACCGGGCACCACTACCCAGTTTACGTTGTTCCAACCTTCGGCCCAGGTAATCGTACAATTCCAGGGTAATTTTTTCCGCTTTCGGCAGCGTAATCTCCAGCGTGGATTTTCCATCCGTAGGATTGGGATACAATTTAGCTGCTTTGGCCAGTGTCAAATCCTCTACCGCCACTGTTCTACTCACCACGATGGGATCACTGCGGAAAGAGCAGTTGTTGGCGTCGTACACTTCCACAATGTATTCGCCGATGCCAATGCCCATCAAATCTTCGGTGGCACTCAGCAAGGTACTGCCCTTGAACCAGCGGAAATCATAAGGCGGTGCCCCCCCTGCTACGCTGATGTCAATGCCGCCCGTATTGCCGGCAGGGGCAGGAATGAGGCGGATATTGGTCACTTTAACCGGTTCTGGTTGCACAATTTCTACGGTGAGGGTATCGCGGCAATTGCCTTGATCCGAAACCGTAACCGTGTAAGTCCCGCCTTTCAATCCTCGTATCACGTTGGTCGTTCCGCCATTGCTCCAGGCATATTGGTAAGGTGGTTGGCCACCACGTAGCGTTAAATTAGCGGAGCCGGTCGCTTCTCCAAAGCAACGTACTTCCAACAGTTGAATCGAAAACACTTCCACGGGTTCGATCCCACTGACAGTCACCAGATCTGTAGAGGAACAGCCAGTAATGATGTTGCTGACCAACAGACTATAATTGCCTGGTCGATTGACAACAGGTGAGGCTGTAGTATTCCCCGATACAATGCGCCCATCGTCGAGTTCGGTCCATTGGTAGCGGATCAATACCCCCGAAGCAGATTTGCTGCCATCCAGACGTACCTGTGCTGCTTCACAGGTGATGGTTTTATCCGGTCCGGCGTTGGCCGCAGGACTGGAATTGACATCAACAATCACTTTATCACTAGTTGTACAGCCATCTTTGGTCACACTGACGGTGTACTCACTCAAGGCATTGGGTTGGACTTGTACGGAAGCCGTGGTAGCCCCATTGCTCCAGCGGTAATTTCCGCCCGAACCACTCGCCACCAAATTGGCGACCTGCCCGGCACAGATGGTTTGATCGTTCCCGGCATTGACGGTGGGTTTGGGCAAGACGGTGATCGTCACATTGTCGCTGGATTCGCACCCATTTGCGCTTACCGATACACTGTAGGTCGTTGTCTCGGTAGGACTAACGATCAAGCTGGAAGTTGTTGCGCCTGTACTCCAGCGGAATGGCCCCGTACCACTGGCAGCAATGGTAGGGCTTTCTCCCGCACAGATGGTGAGGTCAATGCTTGTCGCGACTGTAGGGCCAGGCGTAACGTTGACCGTCGTGCGCCCGGTGGCGCTACAGTTGCCATTGGTCACAGTGACGGTATAGGGTGTAGTTGTTGTTGGCGAAACCGAAATGGTGGACGAAGTGCGGCCATTGCTCCAAAGATAGGAGGCTCCACCAGCAGCAGTAAGGGTTACGGATTGCCCAGAACAGATCGCCTGATTGGCCGTGACATTGACCTGGGGTGCTTCTTCCAGCGTAACAACCACTTGATCCGTGCCTGCACAACCATTCTTCGTTACGGTGACGGCGTAGGTAGAACTTTGGATTGGCCGCACTGAAACGGTTGCCGTGCTGGCCCCATTGCTCCAGCGGTAACTATCGCCCCCCGTGGCTACAAAAACGATGTTGTCGCCAGAGCACAGTTGTAAATCCTGGCCTAGATCTACCACCGGAGTTTCATTCACGGTCACATTGACTTCATCTACCCCGGAGCAGCCATTTTGGGTGATCGTCACGGCATAGGAAGCACTGACCTGGGGCCGCACGTTGATCGTACCACCACTTTGACCGGTGCTCCACAGGAAATTGCCGGTACCTGATGCAGTCAAGTTGAGGGATTCACCTCGACAAATTTGCCGATCGGGCCCTAGGTTGACGGCTACAGCGGCGCAGGAACTCCTACTCTGGGCAATCACTACTTTTTGTACCTCATTGGAAGGACTCACCAAATAGATCGTGTCGCGCCGATCGGTATTGGAGTTATTGGGGTCTACTTCGATGCGCAGTATGTCGTTGGCAAAGCCATTTTCGTTCGACACTTTAAGCCAGGAGCTGTTTCCCTTGACACTAGCGGTCCAAGACATATTGGAAGCTACCCGGAATTCGGCTATCCCGCCCTGCCCTGTCAATTCGCGCTGCGAGGGAGATACTTTTAGGTTGTGCGGCGTACAACAGCTATTGAGTTCGGTAATCAAACTGGTGCCATTGCTGGCAAAACGGTTGCCTGCCGTCACGGCACTGCCATCGATGGGTTGATATCGTGGGGTTAGATCGTATACCACATTGTTGCGGCTGAGTTTTATTTTGATTAAATCATTATTGGCATAGCCACATTTGAGGGTATCGCCCGTCGCATCCTGTGGCAAGGATACTGGAAGTTCTGTGCCATTCCAATTCACGGAACTCGCCAACAAATCGCCTCGATTGTTTTTAGGGTAAAAAAAGTGGAGTCGATCATTGGTGTTCAATCGTTGGCCATTGACACGGGTATTGCGCAAAGAGCGCAGAACCACATTGTGGCGACCAGTGGTATTGATGGCACAATTGGGTGCTCCAATTTCCTGTAAAAAGACAGTCTGGTTGTAATCGGTACAATTGACGGTTAGGGTAAAAGCGCCATTGGTGCCATTGATGGCCTGATCTACAATCACATAATAAACTCCGGGATTTAACATCAGGGTATCCGTCCGGGCTAGTGCACCCTGATCGTTGGTTTCGGCAAAATTGATGCAGTTTTTGCCACAAAGGAAATCGTATACAAAAACCCCCAATCCAGCTTGCCCCTGGATGCTGATGCTCACTTTGCTGGCTTTGGTCAAGCGGAAAGAAAATTCCCGATCAGACCCCGCGTAAGTGCGGCCACCTTGATAACAGCTCTGGTAAACGTTGCTGCCTCCACTCCCGATCCCATAGCGGCTAGGATTACTCAATGTATTGGCGAATGGAACATTGCAGGCAATTTCGGTAGGATTGAGACGACAAGTAGCTTCGGGTAATACCGAAAAAGCATAAGTGCTATTGCTGCGTGGCCCCATGATCAACACGTAATAATAGCCCTTTTGGGAAAAAGTTTCGCCGTCGCGCCCAATACAGCGGAAACGCGCCGTATTGCTACTGATGCCATCCTGCGAACAACGATAGATGAAAGCCCGTGCGCCATTGCTGGCCGTAAGGTTGATATTGAATGGATTGGCTTCATCATTGTAAAAGATGTAGCCGTGGCTGAACAGCGAGTCAAGCCCCGCTTGGGCAAAAGTTGCGGTCACACAGGAATCCTGCCAGGATAAATTGGGCGCTTGATCGGTGACGGCCAAAGTGCCTGAAAAACGGTCACCCCGGTAAATCATGGTACCACCCAGGTCACAAGCCGATACACAAGCACCCAGCTCTGCTGTCGTGTACAAATCACAACGGGCCAGGGTTTCATTGCGGTAACTGCGCCCATCGCTGAGGCATACGGGGTTGAGCGAAGCATCGGTACAGGTGGCTTCTTTGGCAAACATACAGATGTTGTCGACCAAAATATTGTTGCCCGTATTGGCATAAAAATTCAAGGCTCCGAGTTGATTGAGTTCAGCGGTATTGCTCACGCTGAAGCGCCAGGAATGAATCTTTTGATCGTTGATCCACAATTCGGCCTGGTCTTTGTCCAGATCGATGATTTGTACGATTTTATTCCACTCGCCATTTTTATAATAAAAAGCGCCAATCACACGGTTGCTCGTGATGAAAAGCCGACCAAAGCCATTGCTTTGAAATTCCAGTTGAAAGGCCCAATTGGGATTCGCTCCGCCGCCATCGGTGTGTTGCACATTGTAATAGCCTGTGGCACCTTTTGCTACAAACATATTAAAAGACAAACGATAGCGCCCAGTCGTCCGATTACCCAAAGGGAACAAGACATCCGGCGCAGTAGTGCTCGTGCGTTGAATGCGCAGCACCTTGCCTGCACCCTCCGTAGAGGCTTCTACTATCGCATCATGGGAAGTGGCATCCCAAAGTTTCCAACGTGGGCTCTGTGCGGTAAGGCCACCAGTGTTGTACACATCAAAATTTTCACACAAGACGTTTGGCCCTAAGGGGGTATCGCCGCCTTCCACACAACTGCAACCACAGGACACACTCAAATCAAATCTGGCACTAAGGCCCGCCTGCGGTGCGTCAACCACCAAATAATAAATACCGGGTTCCAGGAACACACTAAAACTTTCTTCAGGGTTGCTCAGGTTGTTGTTGGTGCTTGAGGCAATACAATAGACACATTCGGGCTGACTCGTATTGGAAAAAGGATAGGTGAGGCAACTACTCATCAGGAACATGTCCAAGTTGCGCCCCGCATCGATGATGTTTAAGGTAGCTTGTAAATTGGTGGGTTCTGTAATGCTGATGCGGTAGACCTTGTCGTTGCCCCCGTAAGCGTTTTGGGTAGACACACAGGAAGAAAAATCTTTCGAAGTAAAGGTGTTTTTCGCACCTATTCCGCCATTGTTTTGATTACTCAGGGTTTGGCCACAGGCCAGCGGTATGGCATCGGCACAGGCACTTATGCCCGGATTGCATGCTCCGGGAAAAGCTTCTTCGCCCTCCACATAGCCATCATAAGCCGGTAGTCCACAGGCATTGGTGGGGGTGTATGGAACTACCCCTCCCAGACAGTAGCTACCAATTCCCTGCGTTGGGCAATTGCCTCCCGAAAATACCGGGGCTTGTTGGTAACAAATTTTATCGATGTAGTATTCAAAACCATTGTCGGCATAAAAGTCGATGGCCCCTAGTTTGCGGTCAACAAATTTTTGATCCCCTCGACCGTCGTTGTCGAGGTCAACTACGCCAAAGCTGAATTTCCAGCGGGCGACCAGGCGGTTGTTGAGGAAAAAATGTACACTGTCGCGATCGAGGTTGATCACTTGGGTGACCTTGAGCCAGCAGTCGGGTTTGAAGGAAGCCACCCGGAAAGTACCTTCGGCACCTACCCGCACTTGCACCGAGCCATCCGGGGTGAAAAACACTTGGTATGCCCAGTTGGGTTGCCCGCGCATCAGCCGCTTAAAGTCGTGCTGAATGTTGAAGTAGCCCGTTTTTCCGGTCGGCACGTACATTTTCCAGGACAGGCGGTGAATGCCACTCGACAAGTCAAACAAATCCTTGACCACGTCGGGGCGGGCACCATTGGCGTCGGGCTGCATGTGCAGGGATCGACTACCTTCGTACTTCCGCGCAGAAGTCAAATTGGCAGGTACATAGTCCTGGGCAGTAATGGAAGTACCCGGCCATGTCCACCATTTTTGAAAACAGCGATTGTTGAGGGTGTCACAATTGTAGGGAACAAAACTTTCACAGTTTTCTTCGCCTAGGCAGGTACCTCCGAGGTTTTCACCAACACAACAATTGTTTTGGGCTTGAATGACTGTTACAACGCCTAGCGCGATGCTCAATAAGGAGAGTAAACGTTTTCTCATGCGTCAAATGGATAATGTTCATGATTCAAACAAACACCAATGTAGTAGGCAAAATGAACACTTATTTTTTTATTGCCTCAAGGGCTTGTTTGGGAGTTTTGACCGTAAAAAATTGATTTTGTCACAGGCTTTTGTAAGCATTGTAACGGACGTGGATTATAAGTTGCCAGTGAGTTCTGAACAAATTGATGGGTAAAACCAATGCAATATACAGTAAAGGCTAAAAAGATTCCAGTTTAAAAAATAAAAAAATAGTTTTAAAAATTTTGACTTTTAAAACTATTAATGTATATTTGGTGTGTAGAAACGAATTTTCATTGAAAATCAATCATTTGCGTATGGAAATCGCAGTTTTCACCAGCAAGAAAGGAACCAAAGTAGTGACGGCGATGGATCTACATCAAGCGCTGGAGCTAAGCAACCATCATTACGGCGTGAATGTAAGGCGCTGGCTAAAGGATGTTTATCAGTTTCAAGATGGCATTCGGCGCCCCGTGGTCATGAAGGATTACGCAATACGCAGACAAAAAGATGCAGTTGTATTGGAGGACTATTACCTCTCAATAGAATTGGCCAAACTGATTGCCTTACAATCCAAAAGTAAGGTCAAACTTAAATTGGCTCGTTACCTGCAAGAGATAGAAGCCTCAGAAGGTAGCCAAATGCCTTTGGACAAAGAAGAAGTGCTCAACATGATCGAACTGGTCAAAGCCATGAGTATGCGTTCTTGCCAGGAGGCCGCCGAACAACGCCATATGGAAGTATACGCAGCCCGAAATGGCAATTCTACGGGCAATTGGTGGAATTACCGTTCCAGTCTCATGGGCTTTAATGCTGAAGATTTACGCCTGCGCCTCGAAAACAAGGGAGTAAGCAGCAAAGGCAAAACGCAACGCCAGATGTTGCAATACCTCGACCCGCTGGAAATCATCCGCGCGGCCATTGTCGATCATTTTATGGCCTTAGGCAAAACAGCAGGATTCGCCCGGGCGATGGGTGATCTGGCAAAAAATCTGGCCAATCAATTGGAGCTGGAAATTTTTGACGATCGTTTGGCAGGGAATATGTTTGCCCCTGAAATCAATACCGCCTTGGTCCAACAAGTGAAAACCCTACAGAGGGAGCGGGCCTAATTGTTTTTTTAATGACTGATCAAAAAAGGATTTGACCAATACAAGACAGAGTTTACTGTTTTTTTTGTTTGTATATGAACTTTTTTTTCGCTTTCGAGTTGAAATCTAAGTTTTTCCATAACAAGCACATTGTAGCAGCAGAGACTCTTACCTTATCGGTCTCTGCTTTTTTTTTGATGTTTTGAGCTCCTTGCTTTTGCTAGTTGCATGCTGGTGCACTAACTTTTTCTTACCCGATAAGCTTTGTTAGATAAAGACTCCAGAACATAGTCCCACAACTTCTCATAGGGTATGATTTCGATTTCTGCACGAATGAATTTATTCGAATCTGATTCCAAGCGTTTTTTTAGCTTGGCTGTTTTTCGCATTACTGCCTCTCGATGAAAGTTACAGGCGGGGATACTCAACAACATTTTGATGAAACAATTGCTGCGAAACGTTTCGCCTTGTCTTAGGTAACGGGAGCAGAAGCGACCAATGTTTTCAAAGTTTTCTTGAGCCTGGTTGTATTTTTTTTCCTTGAGGGTAATTAAAATTTGGATGATTAGAATGGGAATGTACATCCCTTTTTTGTCTTTGGAAAAGATCGGAGTATCATTCAGGAACCGATATATTCTGAATCTGGACAGTGTTTGATCTTCGTCAGGAAGTACTAATTCTTCATTAGAGCTTAAATAGTACAAATATGCCTCGTATATTTTCCATACTTCGGCAGCCGCGGCAGAAAGAAATTGCACCCTGCGGTGGGTGGTCGTTTCTTTAAAAATTTCAAAAGCTTGTTGATATTCTCTTGTGTTCATACACAATAAAAAATAGTATTCCTGGTGCTTGAACCAGTTAAAACTACCTGGCTCTAGGTATTCCAGGCAAGAAGTAGCGGCTTTTTGGCCTTCTTCAAACCTCAAAAGTTGGGTATAGGCGATGAGTTGATGGTGGTAGGCAATTTGTAATGGAACTGACGCTTTGTAGGGTTTGTTGAGAAAAAATTGAATCGATTCCTGGCATAAATTAATCATCCCTTCCCAATCGTATTTGGTAGAATGAATGACTTGTTGAATCAACATGCCACACAAATGCAGGCGAAAACTTTTATGTTTAGCAAGTGAGTCTTCAATTTGTTTGTAATATTCAATGGCCATGGAATGGGTTTCCTCTAGAATCGTTTGGCTATTGACATAACGCAAGACCAGTTCCATGTACAGTTCTTCGGCTAGATTTTCTTCTATCCAGACTTTTTCACACTGCTTAAACAAGTCATTGTACAGTTCGTACTTCTTGATGTTTCCTTCTCGGGTAGCATAATGCAAGCGCAGAATGCGTGTGATGTCCATGATCAGATCGGTAAAATCAAATTTCTCAGCCTTTTTCAGCAATTTATGGCACAATTCGATACCGATGTAATTGGCATTTTTGGCCAACAAAATTTTGGCTGCTGCCCAGGTTTTACAACTTTCATGATAGGCTCGTTGGCGTTCGTTGGAATCAGAATGGGGCAAGTCAAAGAAAAATACCGTATTGAGCAAGCCGCGGCGCAACTTGCGGCGCAAGCGTTGATAAGCCTGATCGGCAGCATCCACGTTCAATACTTTTTGCGCTGCATCCTGGTCTGAATTGAACTCCTTGTTCAAAATGCCGTTTAATAGTGCACTAAGCGGAGAATTGTCACTGCGGTTTTCCTGCACCAACTCAACTTCTTTAACCTTCGTATTGTGCACCATCTCGGCCAACTCATATAGGGCCTTCATAAGCAATACAGTATTTTACAGCTTTTTGGTTAAAAGCCAATTGTTAGCAATCGGAGAAATAATATGGGTATGATGCGAATGGAGTACCAGCGCCGCCATCTCGACGGTTTTGACATGAAATTTAGGCTAAGTTACTAACTTTGCCTATAACTACAAATACAAATTTTCTGAATGAAGGTTTTAATCATCGAAGATGAGTTGCCTGCTGCGCGCCGAATTGAGCAATTGATTCGCCAACAACGGTCACAGGTAGAAATCCTGGCTGTGATTGATTCGATCACCGAAGCCGTGAAATGGTTCGCTCAAAACCCTGCCCCTGAGCTGATTTTGATGGACATTCACTTGGCCGACGGATTAAGTTTCGACATTTTTCAGTCGATCCAAATCCAGTCTATGGTCATTTTCACCACCGCCTATGACCAATACGCCATTCGGGCTTTTAAAGTCAATAGCATTGATTATTTGTTGAAACCCATTGATGCCCTGGAGCTTAAAAGTGCACTAGACAAGTACGATCAGATGCGGGGCCAAGCCACGAGCTTTGATTATTCGATGCTCAATGGGATGTTGGACAGCCTGAAAAACCGGAATTATCGGGAACGTTTTTTGGTCAAGTTTGGCAATGCCTTTACCTATATTCAGGCCCAAGAAATGCGCTTTTGTTATGCCGAGGATAGCCTGGTTTTTACCCGCCTGGCCGATGGCAAAAAATACTCCCTTGATTACACCCTTGAACAATTGGAACAATTGCTGAATCCTACCCAATTTTTTAGGATCAACCGCAAAATTTTGTTGCACATCGAAGCGGTGGACAAAATTCATCCTTATTTCAACAATCGACTCAAGTTGGAATTGCAGCCCAGCCCAGGTTTTGAAATTGTGGTAAGCCGAGAGCGGGTGCAGGATTTTAAAAACTGGATTGACCAATAAGTAGTGGAAAAAAATAAGGCTTGCACGCAGTTTTTAATACTTACAAGCCTTTACAGAATTTTCTAGCTTTTGCATCTTTAATTGCTGAGCAGAATTTTGCTCTCGCCTTCCAATTTTATGCCTGTACTTTCCTCGTAGATTTTTCGGTATTTTTCAAACAAGGCCTCCGGCATTTTATTGCCGTCGATTTTGAGGTACTTGTCCGTTAGTTCAAAGGAATAACGGCTACCCGATTTGATCAATTCATCTCTGATCAGAGTTGACTCAATGCGTTCTCTCGTGCTACCCCCCCAAGCCTTCTTGGGCATAAAAGGAAGCTGCATTTTTAAATCATAGCGGAAGTCGCCAGGCTCCATGTTAAATTTTGGCCCTTCAAAATGAAACTGTCTGTCGCCTAACTTGTGCTTCAACTCGTCCAATTGGATGTGTATATTGCCCAGTTTGTGCTTCAACTTGTGCATCCGTACGGTGTCCATCATCCTGAGCTTCATTGAATCCAAATACATATTAACTGATTCAAAGCCACGGAAATTAAAATTGGGTCTAAAAAAAGCCACCTCGGTAGAGTCCATTCCATCGATCACAATCGAGCGATCAAAGCCGACTGGGCCATCATTCCAGTCAAATTTAAATTCAGGTTTCATTTTAAACTGGTAGCCAAACCCTTTTTTCTGCCCTTCAATGATGATGTGGTCATCACCGTTGTGGTAATAGTAGTAGCCATCCCCTTTGGGAGGCATAGGAACTTTAGGTGGTGCAGGAATGTGCGGTGGAGGCACATCCCCAGGTATGCCTGGTGGTGGCATTTTGGGGAAAGATGGCGGTGGTGGAGGAGGTGGTACCGAAGCAATGATCTCATTGAGGGTTTCCTCATAGCTGTTGTACTCAGCAGCGGGTACCGTTTTGCCATCAACGATCAATTCCTGGATTTTTTGGTCCAAAATTTTGGCCTCGATCCTTTTGCCATCGCGATTGGTGCGGATGGTGATTTTGCCCTCTGGCAAAGTATCGGCCGGTGTTTTTGCCACCGGTGGGGCTAGGGAAGCCGAACTTACCGAAATGGCGGTTCTTTCCCGGTTGGGCTCAGGTACTTTGCGTTCAGCTTTGAGGTTCATACATACCAGCATAAAGGCTAGCATACCTGTAACCATTATTTTTTCACTCATGTCGGACGTATTTACGGGTTGTTGTAAAATGCGTTGAATGCGGGTGAGCAACAATTTCTTTTTGCTCCGGGCGGCCATGGCCAACTGGGGCGTGAAGCCCTGTTTCATTTCTTTGATACTGACCAGGGCTTTGGCGTATTCCAGGTTGTTTTGGCAAAGCGCTACCGCAATGTCATCACAACAATGCTCTCGCTCGATGCGAATGCAACTGGAGATCCACCATACCCCAGGATTGAAATAGAATAAGGCTTCTATTAGGGTTTGCAAAAGGTTCAACAAATAGTCACGGCGGTATACATGCGCCAACTCATGTGCCAGAATGGCCTCGACCTGATCGATGCTCAAGCCCGCCAGCAGCCCTACGGGCATTAAAATCAAAGGTTTGAAATGCCCAATCACCACAGGGGACTGAATGCGCAGTGATTCTAAAATGGCCACCGGCCGCTGAATCTTGAGTTTCTGCGCCAATTCTCGCAACATTTCTTCCCACTCTTCCTGTACTGGCCGAATACCTTGGTGGCGCAATTGCCGGATGTAAGCCAGACCGCCCAGCATGCGCAGCATAAAGAAGGTCAAACCACAGAGCCACACTGTGACAATGAGGGGCAAATGTTGGTTGAAATAATCGGTGAAGCGACCTTGCCAGTACTGCCATAAGCTTTCGGCGGTAGGAATTCCTGAGGGTTCACTGAATTGAGCCAGGCTGATCAAACTTGAGTCTACTTGCTGCATCGCCTGGTGGAAATAGCGGTAAAAGGTGGCACCTCCCGACAGCAACACCAACAAGAGTGCAATCCCGGCGCAGCTATACCGCCAACGGGCCAATCGACGTGGCGTACTGATCAACACAAGGGACAAGATCAAAGCAATCGTTAATGCCTGCCACAAGGAGTGAACTACTGTCCAACCTGTAGCGTAGATGAGTGCATCTGTGTAGGTGCTTTCCATAGGGTTGAGGAGTTGAGAAGCTGAGGAGTTGAGAAGTTAAGAAGTTGAGGCTACTGCGAATTAGATTGACAATGTCCTTGTCTAAGTCGCTCGCGGTAGCCAAACTCCTCAACTTCTCAACTTCTCAACTTTTTCAATCAATGCCTTTATTTCTTGCAATTCCTCTGTCGAAGCATCATGATCCCCCAGGGCCTGCATGACCATTTGCATGGCTGAGCCTTGGAAGGCGGTATCGACCAGGCGTTGAAGCATGTTGCGTTGCACATCGGTTTGTGCTATTGCGGCGCTGTAGATGTGGGTACGCGCATCGGCATTGCGGGCAACCAGCTCTTTTTCAAACATGATTTGCAGCAGCTTCAAGGTCGTGGTGTACCCTATTTCTTTGGGATCGGTGCGTCGCTCATTGAGCTTGTCGTTGACCTCACGTACCGTTACTGGGCCTTGTTCCCAGAGTACAGTGAGGATTTCCAGTTCGGCTTCCGTGGGTTGTGGTATCTCGTTGGTTCTCATCTTCCTTGTGGTTACGAAGAATTTCGTAGACAAATATATACGAAGCTTTTCGTAATTGCAAATTTTTCTTACGAAGAATTTCGTAGTTATTGTAAAAGACAGGGAAGCCTTCAGAAAGGTTGCATACAATTCCGCCGCTTTTTGCTCAAAAAAATGGCCAGCTCAAAAACCGGGTCTCCCAAGGGAAGATCACCAATGCTTTTGAACTGGCCAAATCTTTAGCCTGAAAGAGCCATGGTTGGCTCGGCTATCTTTAATTCCTTGCGTTTAATCCGTGTAAAAAATCCACTTGGCGAATTCTTTAAAGGTTCCTTTTTTGCCGTACAGCAAAATGCCTACCCGGTAAATTCGGCCAGACAACCAAACAAAGAACACCGAAGTGCCGATCAATACCAGCACCGAGACAATGATTTGCCAGGCTGGAGGGTTGCTTGCCAGAAGTGAAGGCATCACAATGGGTGAAAACAAAGGAAAAATTGAAGCAAACACCGCTAAGCTGGAAGTAGGTGTCTCTACCGCTTTGATCATGATGTAGATGGCGAGTACCACTGGAATAACGATCGGGATCGTCAGCGTTTGAGCTTCACCCATGTCATCGCCAACTGCGGAACCCACGGCGGCAAACATCGAAGAATACAAGAAATATCCCCCCAGGAAATAGACAATAAACAGCGGCAAAATCAAACTCCAGCGGATATTGCCGACCTCACTCATTATCGCCATCACCATGGCTTGGGTATCATCGGGATTGATGGCGGGGGCACCGGGGCCCATCGGCATTTGTTGTTGGGGATCGAAGCCCATCGTCACCTGAGCTATGGTGATCAGCAGTGGGATCAGGATCGCCCAAATGAGCACCTGGGTAAGCCCCACAGCACCTACTCCGATGATTTTGCCCATCATCATCTGGAAGGGTTTCACCGAAGAAACCATAACTTCTACAATGCGGTTGGTTTTTTCTTCCATCACCGAGCGCATCACCATGGAGCCATAAATGAATACGGCCATGTACATGATGAATCCCATGATGAAACCGATCCCCGCACCAATGGCACTGGTGAGTTTCGTGGCATCTTTACCCCCTTCTTCGATGGGTTCGGGTTCTATATTCACTGAAGTGTTGAGGGCTTCCAGTTGTTTACGCTCCAATTTGAGGGCGTCAATTTT
Source organism: Saprospiraceae bacterium (assembly GCA_027486765.1). Lineage (GTDB taxonomy): Bacteria > Bacteroidota > Bacteroidia > Chitinophagales > Saprospiraceae > Haliscomenobacter. Next base: position 13,369 of record JAIXOO010000139.1, on the reverse strand, counting down.
GTAGTCGCGCAGAGCGTCACTGACCCGATCTTCGATATGATCCTCCGTTTCCAGCGTCGATTGCCCAGACGTGTAGTAGAACACCTGGTAATCTTTGCTGAACAAGTTGTCAATCTTGGGCAACACCAGGATGGCATCGTAGCCGCTGTCTTTGAAATTTTTGCGCAGCTGTGCCAGCGGCTTTTGTTCAAATTTGAAGTACAGGCCTTTTTCGTCCTTTAGCGCTCCATTGAGAATGCCACTGTCATCGATGACCGCAATTTTTTTAGCATCATCACTTTCGTAAGAAAAAATGAGGCTGGCAACTACAAAAAAGGCCACAAACGCCAAGGGCGTAACCAAGGTGGCGATGATGAAAGAAGGGCGGGTTACCCGCGTGAGGTACTCCCGTTTTATGATGAGAAAAAGTTTATCCATGACTGTTGATTTGAGTAGTGCGAAATAGGATTAAGCTTTAACCTGTGGATGATTTTTTTCCACTGCCTGAATAAAAATTTCATTCAAAGAAGGCATAATCTCGTTGAAAGCGCTGATCTGTACCCCTTGCCCCAAGAGGTATTGGAGCAAAGCGCTGGAGTTGCCCCCTTCCGCCAAGCCTACCACCAGTGAGTCGGGTTGTTGGTCAACTACTTCAAACCCTGGCGGCAAAGTCCCCTTCCATTCTTCAGCAAAATCAACCTTGAAACGGTTTTGTTTAAAACTGTTGCGGATGGTTTTTACGGGGCCATTGAGGATGTTTTGACCCTGGTCGATTAGTACGATATTGTCACAAATCTCTTCCACCTGCTCCATGCGGTGAGTTGAAAAGATGATGCTGACTCCCTTGGCGCGCAAGTCCGCGATTTCATCCTTGAGCAAATTGGTGTTGATTGGGTCGAGACCGGTAAAGGGTTCGTCGAGGATGATCAGTTTGGGGTTGTGGAGAACGGTAGAGATGAACTGAATTTTTTGTTGCATCCCTTTGGAGAGTTCTTCAATTTTTTTGCCCCACCAATCCATCACCTCAAATTTTTCCATCCAGTACTTGAGGGCCAGTTTGGTGTCGCTGGCGGAAAGCCCCTTTAAGCGCGCGAGGTAAGTGAGCTGTTCGCCCACTTTCATTTTTTTATAGAGGCCACGTTCTTCGGGCATGTAGCCAATCTGCTCGGGATGGCGGCTGTTGAGGGCTTGACCATCCAGGAAAACCTTGCCACTATCCGCCCGGGTAATGGTGGTAATGATGCGGATCAACGAGGTTTTACCCGCGCCATTGGGGCCCAACAAGCCAAAGATGGAGGCGCGGGGCACGCCAAAACTGACGTCGTTCACCGCAATCTTTTTTTCGTAGGTCTTCACCACGTTTTGTAAGTCGAGAATTAGATCCATGTGCTGCTAGATGAGAACTTTTAGAACAAGTCAATACAAATCAGTTAGAAAATTAGTATATTTAGGGGCAGTAGTGCAGAATTTCGGATGTACGTCCCTGTTTTGAGGACAAATGTACATTTTCTCTTCGTGACCCCACCCCCGGGTTTACGTCAGATAAGTATCAAATAACAATTGATTATTTCATCCAACCCATCATTGCTATGAAAAATATTGCGCTGTTTTGTGCAATCTGCTCCGTTGTCAGTTTCATCCCCATGCAGGGTCAGGATACGATGACCCGGCCAAGCTTCACCCCCAAAGGAATCGATATCCCCGAAGATTACGATATTGCCCAAACCAATACCTTACGCGTCAATCTGCCCAATGTAGATGAAAGACTGGTGAAGCGGGTATGGTCTTCTTTTGCGCGTACTCAACTGCGCAGCAAAGTGCGTTACGACCGCAAAACCAAGCAGCACCTGGCCGATCAGGCGCAGATTAAATCATATGGCGAGACCAACCTGGAGTACGCCAGCCGCCAATCGGGTAAGGACGTCAATTTTGAAATCTCCTTCCGCGAAAACAATTATGTAGAAATGGAAGTAGGCGGGTTTTCGCAGCAACGGAGCATCAATGCGACCAACCTGCAACGCAACCGCGCCGCCCGGGGCGTCTTGGAAGATTTTGCCCGCGAAGTACGCCGCGAACAAACCCGCCTCGAATTGATGACTGAAGAGAAGAACCTGAAAAAGATGGAAAGCCAATTGCGCACCTTAAAAAGTGCCAATACCCGCTACCATCAGGAAATCAAACAGGCTGAAGAACGGATTGTAAAAGCCAAATCCAACATTTCCCAAAATGAGAAGGATCAGGTTGATACACAAAAGAAGCTACAGGATCAGCAGCGGATGGTCGAAATGGTGAAGCGTAAAATGAGTAGCATTTAAGCCCCGGCTAAAATTGTATTCTACCCAGATGTAAGCTTCGGCTGGCATCTACCCTCATACAATGTATTAAGAGAGAACTTTACGTTCGGCCTGTTCTGGTTTACCGGGACAGGCCTTTTTGTTTTAAACCTTACGCAGATACCTCCCTGCATTGAGGCAGTTTTGGGAGGCCTATTTTCAGTTGAGAAATTAACCTTGTTTGATTTTCAACAGGGATTGAAATGTTTAACTACGGCTTCGGACAAGCCAAATTCCCAAAATACCGGACAATCCCAATCTGAATAAACACCAAATTATCCTTGTTGCTGCTGTTACCGCGTTGTGAGCCTTCTTTGCCCAATTGGCTGCTGTCGACACCTGGAATCATGATGGAGCGATCCGCAAGTGCAGCCGCTACTTCGCCCCGGCTGCGCAGGATGTCTTTTTTATCCGCATAAACCGTACTTACGTCATCGATGTAATCGGTAAAGGCTGCCCGGGCACCTAACTCAAGGTTCAGGCTCCAGGTTTTGCTCACGTCAATTTTCAACCCGCCGCCGTAGACAAAACTGCCACTCACGCTGTAGTATTCTTCGCCTTTGAATTGCCCTTCGGTGCCCAACTCACGCAAGTTGTAACGTGTGCCGTTCAAATCCGCCGTTGGATTGAAGGAAAAGGCTGAAAAACCTGCAAAGAGGTAAGGGGTGAAAAATTCCGATCGGCTGCCATGTACATAAGGCAAAAAGTTGATCTCCACTTGACCACTGACATCAAAAACTTCCGAGCGAAAACTGAGGTTACGCGCCTTTTCAAAAGGATTATTCGAGCGGGCATCATCACCGCTGACGACGCCGTAGCCTCCTCCCATTTTGAAACAAACACGATTGTTGAAATTGTATCGGGCAATGATCCCACCTGCTGGCCGGGGATCACCAAGGTTGTAACTGGTATTCAGGTCGCCAAAATAATAGGCTGTTCCCAGCCAAACACCAGCTTCCCAGCCTTTTTGGGCCCACGTTGTCACCAGAAACAAGCTAAAAATAACACCAAAAATAATCCGCAAAAACGGCTTTCCACTCAGAATCATCGTATGCACAGTCTTAATTTTGCTTTAGGAACGATAAAAATTGGCGCAAAGGTACAGGGTCTGGTGTTTTTTTCGCTACAAGGTGTTCATTATGTGTTGAATTTTTCATGTAGGTATGGGAGTTAAGTGTCTATCAATTTGTTTATTTCAAAAAATAAACAAAAAAACATTTAATAAAATAATTAAAACTTTTTATTTTACAGTCTAACTTGCTCCTATGGCAAACAATTACGACCGGATATTCAAAGAAAACATCGAATCCCTCTTATTGCCTTTGTTGAATAAACTTTTGGGGCTCAAACCGCCAAAACTTGCGCCTATTGATGCTAAAATGCAGGTTACTCAGGAAGCAGAAATGGATCATATCCGCCGAGTGGTACACGACGACCCAGAAAAGGACTATGGTCTGCAAATTGAATTTCACATTACGGACGAAGATTTGCGCAAGCGAAACCTGCTGCATTATGCGCTTTTTCATCACATTACAGGCTTGCCATTGCGACAAATAGTGATCTATGGCGGCACTTTAGCCAATCCGAATCACATCCATCAAAACCAATTAACCCTTAGTGGGCTTGATTTGGAATACGAAGTGATTGTGCTTAAGCAGATTCCTAAAGAGAAGTTCCTTCATTCAGAAATTCCGGAAGAGGTAGTACTGGCCATCCTTTGTGATTTTGGTGAAGATGACCCCGCAAAAGTGGTAAGGGATATACTGTACAACCTGAAACGAATCCTACGCAAGTCCAATCGAATCAAAAAGTTTCAAAAACAATTGCTAATTTTATCACGTTTAAGAAAGATGGAACTCATCGTAAAAACCGAAGTGGAAGCCATGACGATTCACTATGACATCGAAACTGACGGCCTTTTTCTGAAGGGTATCGAAGAAGGTATCGAACTGGAGAAACAAATGTTCGTGCAAAAACTCTGGTCACTCCAGGAGTTTTCCTTGGAAAAAATAGCGCTATTGGTAGACCTTAGCCCCGAAAGACTCTTGGAAATACTTCGTGCTTACCTACAAACAGAAGGGCAAACCGAAGCTGAGGCAATACTTACTATTGAGGCTTATCAGGCGAGGTTTGTATGACTTTTGATAATACTCATTTTTCCGTTGTAATAGGTAATGAAAAATCTATTTCGTTGAAATAGGGGAAAAAATTTACTACTCTCACGTAATACTTCCCCCCCTTTGCAATTACCCCCTGCTTGTTTAGAATACTAGAGTGGCGTAATTTCCCCTTGTAGTAATACTCATACTCAATTCTAGTGCTAGTCTGCTTAATGGGATTAACCGTACCTAGCGTTGTGCCTGGTACTAAATCATAGCTGTACAATAACGAGAAGTTCCTTACAATAAGCCAAATAAAATAATACAGAGCAAGAGCATATCCAATTTTTGTACTAAACTTAGAAATTGATTTCCTATTGTCATAATAAATAAAAAGAGTAAAAATGACACCCATTGCACCAAACAAAGCCCCTTCAGTTAAAAATTGTTCCATAATCACAAATTATTGATTTTTTTACCATCACTTCAATTTTTCCTAATCGCATACCTCAAACCCCACCGCCGACACCATCCGAATCCACACCTCTTGCCCCGGAAGATAATCCGAAAATACTTTCGCAGACTGCGGCATCTGCAACTCATTGTCCCCCAATTGCACCCGAATCAGCCCATTTTGCGGCACCAACCAGATGGCACGCAGCAACAAACCCTTAGGTCTCGCTTCCTGGGTCAAACTTCCATCAATGATCTTTCCTTTTTCCATAACAATCACCCGATCGGCCAGGCGTTGAATTTCTTCGGGATGGTGGCTGATCAAAAGGGTAGTCAGCCCATACCGCTCATGGAGCAGACGGATAAACCCTTGTAGATGCTCCCGCATTTGGGTATCCAGTGCTGAAAGGGGTTCGTCGAGCAACAATAATTTGGGGCGACGCACGAGGGCACGGGCCAGGGCCACCCTTTGTTGTTGGCCACCTGACAATTCCCGAGGGTAAGCTATTTTCAGTTCCTGCAAATCCATCACCTCCAGTAACTCCTCAATCAGGGTGTGATTTTCGGTTTTAGGCAGGGCAAACTGCAGGTTTTGCACCACACTCATGTTGGGAAAAAGCGCATAATCCTGAAATACCACCCCAATCGAACGCTGCTGAGGGGCTAAAAAAAGGCCTTTTGTGGAATCCTGCCACAACTCACCTTGTACCCACAAACGCCCTTTGGCTCTTTTTTCCAGTCCGGCCAGGATGCGCAGAATCGTCGTTTTGCCACTGCCCGATGGCCCAGTCAAGGCCAGCAGTTCCTTTTGGTAGAGCTGTAAGTCGACCTCCAGGTGGAAGGAGCGCTGAGAATCCTTGAGTTGTAAACTACAATTGAGGTGGCTTATCGAGTGATCCATTGTTGTGAGCGGCGGTTAAAGCGGAAAAATAACACCAAAAAAACAAAAGTAAGGACAACCATAGTAAGAGCATACTGATTGGCGGCAGCAAAATTGAGCGCTTCCACCTCGTCGTAGATGGCAATCGAAGCCACCCGCGTAACCGAAGGAATATTCCCCCCAATCATCAATACCACCCCAAACTCCCCCACCGTATGTGCAAAAGACAACACAATCCCACTCAGTAAGGCCGGGCGAATGTTGGGCAACAGAACCCGCCACAAGGTAACCCAGGACGATTTGCCCAGGGTATAGGAAGCTTCCGCCAAATGCGGAGGCAAGTGTTCAAAGCCCGATTGGAGCGGTTGTACCATAAAGGGAAAACTATAAATGACCGAGCCCAACACCAGGCCTTCAAAGGTAAACACCAGGCGGATGTCCAGGTTGTTTTGCAACCACTCCCCCAAGGCGCTATTCGGACTGAAAGCAATCAGCAAATAAAACCCAATCACCGTAGGTGGCAACACCAGTGGCAAACTAACCAGCGCTTCAAAAACGGGTTTTAAAAAACTACGTGTATACGCCAAACGGTAGGCAATGGGAATGCCCAAAACCAGCAAAATTGCAGTCGTAACGCCCGCCAGGCGCAGTGTGAGCAATAAGGTGTTGAAAAAATCCATTTACCGAAGTAGATTAAGTCTTGAAATTAGGGGCTTTTGGGAAAAATACAGTGGGTTTGCTCAAGTATTTTCCCAAGCCTTGTTACCTTGATCCATTAAAACATTAAAAACCGATATCCAATGTCCAACCTACTCAGATTATGCGCTTGCCTGATTTTGGCAATCACCTTTGTGGCTTGCCAGCCAAAAGCCAAACCAAGCACCGAGGAAGAAACCAGCACAGAAGGCGAATTCACTGTCGAAGACGGGACTACTTGTTACCTCTTCACTGAAGGTCAAGACTCTACTTACCTGACTTTAACCATTGAAGGAACGAAAGTAACGGGGTATATGGCCTGGGAACCCTGGGAAAAAGATGGTGCCCGCGGTGACCTTTCTGGCACTCTAGATGGCAACAAAGTAACCGCCGACTGGGACTACGTAATTGAGGGAAGTGAACAAGCTGAAGAAAAAATCTTCGTCATTGAGGCCGACGCGGTTGGTGAAATGACCGGAGAACTCACTGAAAGCACTGGCGGGAAACTGGTATTGAAAGACCCGGCCAATGCAAAGATTGGGACGTATCTGGGGAAGGTGGAATGCAAGTAAAAGGTTTAGGGAGGTTGAGAAGGTTTAGGCTACCGCGAGCGACTTAGACAAAGGCAATGTCAACATCGCTCGCGGTAGCCTAAACCTTCTCAACCTCCCTAAACCTTCCTCAACCTCTAATTGAACTGATCCAAACAATCAATCACAGCTTTCAAAGTCACAAACATTGGCTCGCGGCCTTCTTTCGTGACTGGCGTATCGTCGTCATCGAGGAGTGCATCCTCCACAAAAGCCAACAAATCTTCTTGTTTGGTGGCCTCAAAGAAAGGATCGAGCCGATCCCGGAATTTTTTACCTACACTGGCTTCCAAAGATTCCCAGCTGGCCTCTTCAACATCGGAAATGGCCGAGGCAGGGATTGGATTGATTTTTTCAACCTTGGTTCGCACCGATTCCCAGATGATCAGGAGCAGGTACAAAAGGAAATCCTTCTCATCTTCATTAAAAGTCGCCTCGTCTTCTGCAAACAGATAAGACATCATTTCAGCCTGTTGGCTTTCGATGGATGCCAGCGCAGCATCATAGCGCTCATCGGAATCACTGATGGCGTCAATGGCAAGGTCGATGGTTTTTTCGTCTATAAAAATCATGGTCGAGTGTGTTCAAAGATTCAGCCATATTGAATGGCTGTCGAAATGGTTTTCACGCTGCAAATAAAGTCAAAACATCTAAGTAGTGGGCAAAAATAAGTGATCATTTTTCCTGAGCCAGAGAATTAGATAAGACACTTGAAATGAAACGTTTACTCATCTAATCCTCTGGCAAAATGATCACTTATTTTTTTATCGCCCCTAAGTTTAACAAATAGGTCTTGAGAAAGCTAAAATTCAGGCACTCAACCCAATAAAAATATCGCCGGCCGTTTGTGCAAATCCGCTGGCGGATTCCGCTTCCATTCCTCTACTTTCCGAGTCATAATGTATTCGCTGGGCAAAGTCAAATCCACGGCAATACACAAACGCGTTTGGGGCGCCAAGTGCTGAAGCGCGGCGGCAACAATCTGCTGATTGCGGTAGGGTGCTTCAATAAAAATCTGGGTGCATTGATCGCGTTCGACCAGCTGTTCCAGGCGTTTGAGTTGTTGCCCCAGGTCTTGCTTTTTGGCACTCAAATACCCTTGAAAGCAAAACTTTTGCCCGTTCATCCCTGACCCCATCAGCGCCAGTAAAATTGAAGAAGGGCCTACGAGTGGCAGCACCTGAATGCCCTGTCGGTGTGCGAGTTCGACTACTGCCGCGCCCGGATCGGCTACCCCTGGGCAGCCCGCTTCCGACATCAGGCCGATATTTCGGCCACTGAGGGCTGGCGCTAAAAAGGAACGGTACTCCGCCTCTTTGGTATGCTCGCTGAGCTCTACCATCTCCAATTCCGGCAGTGGGCGTGGATGTTGAGCTGCCTTGATGAAATACCGGGCGGTTTTGGCGCGCTCCACAATAAAATAGTCCAATTGCCAAAGGCACTCCTTTACATATTGAGGAATGGTATGGTGGGCCGTTTCGCCCAAGGGCACCGGGATCAAATACAGTTTGCCAGTTTGTTGCATCGTTAGGTGGTTGGCATTGAAAGCCGTAATTGTGCTTGTTTTACCCTGGGGTTCATCAATGTAAACCATAAGGGTGGAAACAAAGCAATGATGATGGAAGTAGGATAACCAAAGGGCAATTGTGGACTTTCGTCAAAATGCCGCAAAATCTGATACTTGCGGCTTGCCTTGAAATGGTGATCCGAATGTCGGGTCAATTCGTACAAAAAAATGCGCCCCAATTCGTGGTCCGAGTTCCAGGAATGCCAGGCCTGGACGGGTTCGGGACGCCCATTGGCCAATGTTTTTCGACGCAAGCCGTAGTGTTCGATGTAATTGACTGATTCCAGCAACAAAAAACCAAAAACCGCTACAGCCAGGGCATACCCCAGCATCCACCAGGCGTAGACCAACCCAACACAGAGCAAATACCCGACTTGGATTACCTGAAAACGCAGCATTTCGTTTTGCCAGGAAAACCAGGATATGCCCATTTTTTGCAAACGTTCGGCTTCCAGTTTCCAGGCATTGCGCCAGGAGCCAATTACCGAACGCAGCCAGAAAGTGTAGATGTTTTCGCCAAAACGCGCCGAAGCGGGATCAGCATCTGTACTTACGTGTTTGTGGTGGCCCCGGTTGTGTTCGATAAAAAAATGCATGTACAGGCCGCTCAGTAGTAAAATTTTGGCCATTGTTTGTTCGCTGTTTTTGCTGCGGTGCCCCAATTCATGGGCGACATTGATGCCAATGGTGCCTACAATCAGGCCCACACTACAAGTCATGCCAATCAATTCATAGGTAGCGCTATTCCCCGCAAAGACCTGCTGAAAATATACATGTAAAATGTAGTAAAGCAACGGAACATTAAGGTACAACACGAGGTCAAAAAACCACATGCTGAGTTTTTGTTCTTCTTCCTGCGGCGACAAATTGCGCACTGAAGCCGGGCTGATCAATTCCGCCAATGGAATGAATACAAAGCCGACATAGATGCCCGCGAAAGACCAATGGCCTTGCTCATACAAGCCCCAAAGGGTCGCCAAAGGAGCAGTGTAGGCAATCAGGTACTTCAAATCACTCCATTTCATCGGTAAATACTTTTGTGCTGTGCATTCAATGACATAGTTCCTCAAGAACTCCCAAACATTTAATTATTTTTGCCTCCTCAAAACTGAAAACGTGAAACTGTGTTAGAGTGAAGGTTGAGGAAAGTTGAGGAGGTTGAGAAGGTTGAGGCTACCACAGCAATTTTGACACTGGCAATGTCAATACCGCTGCGGTAGCCTCAACCTTCTCAACTCTCTCAACCTTCTCAATTTTTCAACTCCTCAACAACAAAGATATGAGCAAGAAATTTTTTACCCTAACGGTGAAAGAAATCCGCCCGGAGACTGCCGATGCCGTTACGGTAGCATTTGGCATTCCCGAAGATATAAAATCTGAGTTTGCGTACAAAGCAGGTCAATACCTTACTTTGAAATTTTCCATCAATGGCAAAGAAGTACGCCGTGCGTACTCCATGTCTAGCAGCCCTTTGGAAAGTGACATTGCGGTAACGGTAAAAAGGGTGAAAAAAGGTTTGGTCTCCAACTACATCGCCGACAAACTCAAAGTAGGCGAACAAGTAGAGGTCATGCAACCTGATGGTCGCTTTACGCCTGCCCTTGATGGGGACCAGCGCAAAACGTACTACCTCTTTGGTGCAGGAAGTGGCATCACTCCCTTGATGGCCATCCTAAAAACCATCCTGGAAGAAGAACCCCAAAGTAAGGTACACCTCTTGTATGGCAACCGCAGCGAAGAGTCGATTTTGTTCTACAACCAGCTCGAACAATTGCAAAAACGTTACGACGGTCAATTGAGCGTGACCCATACCCTGAGCCAACCCAAACGGGAAAAGCCCAAAGGACTTTCGGGGCTTTTTGCTAAAGGTAGCGTTTCCTGGGAAGGTTTGACAGGACGGGTTGACAGCGCTTTGATCAATCGTTTTTTGTTGGAAAATGCCAGCAATGCCCGTGAAACCGAGTATTTCATCTGTGGCCCGGGCCCAATGATTAACGTGGTGGAACACGCTTTGCACCAACAAAACATCGATAAAAAGCACATCCACATTGAGCATTTCACCACCAATCTTGATCCCGATGCTCCTCAAGTAAGTGGCGTAAGTGGGGCTCAGGTCATTGCAATACTCAATGGGCAGACTCATACCGTTGCCGTTGCGCCCAACAAAACCATCCTGGATGCAATGCTGGATCAAAAACTAGATCCACCTTATTCCTGTACTTCGGGTGCTTGCTCCAGTTGTATGGCCAAGGTGCTGAAAGGTTCGGTGAAAATGGACGCTTGTTATGCTTTGGACGATGAGGAAGTAAGCAAAGGATTTATTCTGACTTGTCAATCGCATCCTACTTCTGCGGAAGTAGAAATCACCTATGACGTTTAAACAAGCTCTAAAGGGCAAAAAAACGATGTATGCCTTTTTACACCTATATCCTGGCGCTATTCCTGTGGCTGTGGCTCGGTCAATCCGGGCTACAGGCACAGGATACCAGGCGTATCGGTGTAAATGACCAGCAGCACTTCCCACATTATGCCCCGGTATTGAGCCCTGATGGCAGCCTACTGTTGTATAGTGAAGCAGGCAATCATGCCAATTTTGGGCGCTCCGATCTGGCAGATATTTGGATTTGTCAAAACGTGAGTGAGAATCAATGGAGCCGGCCCGTCAATATCGGAATGCCCATCAATTCAGACCAAAACGATCAATGTCTGGCCATCAATCTGGATGAAAATGAGCTCTACTTGTTGATGGAAGACGAAGCGGGAAAAAAAAGTATCGCCCAATCAAAACTCAGTTTCCGCAGTTGGTCTGCTCCTCAAAACATGCAAATTGAGCCTTGGGATTCGGCCTTCCAGATTCAGCACGGTTTTGTCAGCAACGATGGCCAAACCTTATTGTTGTGCCTGAGCCATCCCGATAGCACTAGCCGTCGAAGCGATATTTATGTGGCCCAACGAGAAGGTGATTTGTTGTGGAAAAACCTGCAAAGCCTGGGGTCAATTATCAATACTTCCGGACAGGAGCGCAGTGCTTTTTTGGCTGCTGACGGCCAAACCCTCTACTTTGCTACCAACGGTCGCCTTGGCTTTGGTGGCTTGGACTTGTACATGAGTCGCCGAGTCGCCAATTCCTGGACAGAATGGAGTACTCCGGTCAACTTGGGCTCAAATTTCAATTCTGAACACGATGAATGGGGTTTTTATACTTCCGTAATCGGTGAAAAAGCTTGGTGGACCCGAACAGAGGCCAGAATCCCCCGGATCCTCAGCGGCAATCTCCCTGGTTCTTTAAGGGCTCAGGCGGTTATTTTGGTCAAAGGCCAAGTCTATCTGCCGCAATCCAAAAATCCAGCCAGCAATGTTACGGTGAGCCTGAACTACTTTGACCCCCAACGCAATACCCGGGTGCTCAGACAAGGCATCAGCAACCTGCAAGGAAAATATCAATTGCTTTTGCCCCGCAATGCCGAGATGACTGTCAACGCCCTGTCTGGGCAGTTTTTTTCGCCTACCTACAATTTGCTGCGCAAAGGACCTGCCGCCATTGAACGGGAAGACAGCGACGACATGATGAGCGACATGATCGGTGCGAACCCTACTTATCGACAGGTAGAGGAGGAAATTGAAGCGCTCCAATTGGCTTACAATCAGAATCTGGTGGCCATCAAAAACCTGAATAAAGAGCGGCAAAGGTATGTAACTTCAATTTTGCAGCAATGGGAGGATACCGCCTCCATTAGTTTCAAAACGTTGGAATCCGGGTTGAATAAACTACGTGGAGACTACGCGGCTGCGCAAAAACAGCAAGCCTTGTTGAAATTTCACGATGGCTCACTCAAACCCAACGATCAGTCGAGCCCCATTGAAACCTTTATTCCTACCGTTTTCGAAGATTTTGTCCGCCTCATCGAAATCCAGCAACGCTGGGAAATTTTGCCAGCCACTGCTCAGTCTCTCATTCTACAAATGTTGACTGAAGAGGTCAAAAGAAAAGACAAACAAGTCAAAGCGGATGAAAGAGCCATCTGGCGGGAGCAAAAAGAACAAATCCTGAAAAACCCAACCTTGTTGTTGCTACCAGAAGCTGATCTGGCTAAGTGGCAAGGGGTTTTTAGTCCTTGTTTTGAATGGCAGGAGGAGGTTTCTCGTGAAATTTCCAATTACATTTTGCAAAAAAACCAAAATGATCTGACCACCCAGATCAAAACGGATGTGCGCAATTACCTGCGAACCCTCCTGGATATGCGGATGCTTGCAGCGCAATCCGCAGCGATGAATCAGCAAATTCGCATTAAAATAGAAGGTCAATTGCGCATCGAACGGGGGTTTCAATACCGCCCATCTACTCGTCCAGCCTCAGAATCAACCACGATGTTGGACACCTTCATGGTTATTGCTGGCAATGAACTGGAACAGGACATCCAGCTTTTTGACCCCATTGTAGAAAAAACCATTGTGCTGGAAAACATTGTATTCCTGCGCAATCAGAGTGAGTTGGATTCCTCAGCTTATGCGGAGATACACCGCATGGCAGCCTTTTTGAAGGAAAATCCCGATCTGGCCATCGAGATCGTAGCGCATACGAACAATCATTGTACCTACAACTTCGCTACAGAACTGACCAATCGCCGGGCAGAAAGAATTGCCGATTTGCTGGTTATGGATCAGGTGCCGATGGAACGGATTCGGGCGAGAGGCTCCGGCAAAGAGCAACCCATTGCTACCAATAGCTCTCCGGCAGGAAGGCTGGCGAACCAGCGGGTGGAGATTGTGTT
>JAIXOO010000172.1 GCA_027486765.1 Saprospiraceae bacterium | reverse complement strand
TTTTCCTGTGTACAAGCACTAAAAATGAACAAGACCCCTAGTAAGCCGGGGACGAGGTAGCCAATAAATTGTTTTTTCACCGTCATGTTACATTTACATTATAAGGAAGGATTCAGTTTGGTGTACTCATTTAACTGAATCCTTCCTTTCTATACTGCAAAATTTCTGTGGGAGTTGCCTCAAGGGTATGGATTTCTCCCCCGAAAAATAGTTAAAGATTTTAAATCAAACGCAAGTTCATCCGTTGTGATATGGTATCTAACGAAAAATCAGTCGTCATGGTCGTCTTCCTCACGGTGATTTTTGTCACCGCCCGTCTGGCCAGTAGCATTGTTTCCTGAATTAAACCAGTCGATCAGGGTTCGTTTTTCAGCATCGCTCAGCTTTGCTTCTGGGTGCATCAACTGGTAATCCCACAAGGGCATCTCCCCTTCGGCAATGACTTCGGGTATTTCCTCTGCCGCTTCGGCGAGGTCCTGACCTGATGAATTGCTCCCCCAGGTTGAAAAATTTAACTTGGAGCGCCCTTCCTGGATGTGGTTTTGTACCAAAAAAGAGACTGGGGCGACGTAGGAATACCAGGGGTACTTTGCTTCATTGGAGTGACAATCGTAGCAGGATGCTTTCAATAAACGAGCAACTTCGGCAGGTGCAGCGCTTACTTTGAGGTAGTCCTGGTTGGGGTCAACGGCGGGATTGGTGCGGTTGACCGGAACAAATTGAATGGCGATTGCCAGCAAAAGCAGCAATAGGCCAATCCTTTTGAGCAGTTTCATGGCTTTGTGTTTAGTCATTAGACTTTATGAATACAAGGTTACTTGTGTTCATAATGCCTATTAAAATTTTCCATAACAAGCATCATCAATACATGTCGTCACCTATTCTTCTGCGCTTACCCCTCCATTAGCGGAAACATAATAAGCGCCTTTCAGTACAATGGCCGCATCGCGTGGCAAGGTTTCAAGCGGTTCAACAGCCACATAGCCGTCACCAGCCGGGCCACGTTTGACCGGAACTTTATGAAAAATTACCTCTTGTGCGTCCTTTTTTTCCTGGTAAAAAATGAAATAGCCGCCTTGTTCCTGAATGACAGCTTCTTCCGGAAGTGCAGACAACATGCCTGCATCCGCTAAGGCGATGCGTGCATTGAGGAAACCTCCTTTGGCCATTTGTTGGTTGCTGGCTGCGCCTGCATTGTCAAAGCGGGCGTGTACCCGCACGGTTTTGCGTTCGGCATCTACGCTGCGTTCGAGGTAGTCAATGTGGGCATTAAACACTTGTTCATTGCCTCCCGGAAATTTCAACTGGACTTTTTGACCCGCTTTGACCTGATTCAGGTTTTTTTCAAAAACATACAATACTGGGTGCAAATAGGCCAGGTTACTCACTTCACAAATGGGTTCTCCCAGGTTCAGCGCTTGCCCCAAACTCGCATCTACCCGTGTTACAACTCCCGCAACTGGTGAGGTGATCAGCAGTTCAGTACGCAGATTATCGGGCGTAAGTTTGGCCGGATCGATCTGGTATTGGCGCAATTTGGCAGCCAGGAGTTTTCCTGTAGTTTGTGCGGCACGCCAGTCCGATTCGGCTTTTTGAAAATTCTTGGTGGCGGTGGCATCATTTTCTTTCAATGCCTTGTAACGCTGGTATTCGGTTTCGAGGAATACCAAGCGGTCCTTGTTTTCCAGGAATTGTTGTTGCAAGTCCAATAAATCGGGTTTGCGCAAAACCGCTACCACGCCACCTCTGGCGACACTGCTATTGTTGCGAATGCGTAGTTCGCTAATGATGCCCTCTGTAAAGGCGCTGACCTGAGCAGTATTTTCCTTGCCCAAAACCAGCTCCGCATTAACGTCAAGGTAATCACTCAAGGGGCGGAGGGTAAAGGTTCCGGTTTGAATAGCGGCTTGTTCGGCCTGTTCCGCAGTCAGGGTGACCGTGTTGCTGCTCATTTCAGTGCTTGCCGCGACCTCGGTGCTTTCACTGGTCGGTTCTGCTTTTTTGCCACAAGCCGTGGTGAATAAGGCCAGGGCGAGGATACTGCTATATTTGATGCGATTCATTTTTTCGAGATTTAAAAGGATTCAGGATTTGAGACTTTCGGTTTACCAAGTCTACTGCCCAGCAATAAATTTCAATTCCACCACGGTCAGGCTCAGTCCGTACAAGTTTTCCAGGTAATTCATCTGGATGCCAATGGCCTGTTCGACCTGCTGTGACAAAGTGGTATAATCAATTTCACCTTCCTGATAATTCAGGCTGGCATTGCGGAGTAGCTCGGTAGACAAGTCCTGGCCTTGCGCTTGAAAATACTCAATCAAGGTGTTGTACTTCTCTTGCTCGTGGAGCAAATGCGCCATTTTAGAGCGTTGTTGGAGCAAAACGTCCTGGAAATTGGCTTCCGCAATTTGTACATTCAGTCCTGCCGACTCCACTGCTTTGTGGCGAGCTTTGTTGACCAGAGGTAGGTTGATGCCCAATTGCCAACCTGGGTAAATCAAGCCATTGCCCAAAATTTGTCCGTACACCCCCGTGGAAAAACTGGGCGCAAAGCGCGATTGCTCAATTTGTTGCTGGCTTTTGGCCACACTCACTTGGGCGAGACCCGCTTTGGCGCTAGGTGCCTGAGCGATCAAAGCGGTATCAGCCAGACTGAAAATTTGTTTGCGCAAAGGTTCAGCAATCGCACTCACCGCCTGAGGTAGTCCCAACAATTGACCTAAAACCACCTGATCAAAATTCAACTCATGATCAATGGTTTCAAGGATCAGCCGAACCTGTGCGGCTTTGTCTTGCGCCGCCAATTTTTCGGCCAGTGCGGCATCACCCACTTTGTAGCGTTGTTCGGCAATAGTAGAAAAACGGGTGTACACAGAATCCAATGAGCGGTACAATCTGGACTTTGCATCCAGATACCCCAGGTGTTGGTAAATTTCGCGTACTTGCCGAATCAGGTCTTGCTGGGTATGAGCCAATACTGCGGAGGCCTGACTTTGTTTTTGTTGATAAAAATTGGTCGTTGCTCGCGTAACCTTACGACTAGGGAAACTTTGGCTGATGCCAAAAGTGGTAGTGCCCAATAAACCCAAATCAGGGTCAGCCGTGACGTTGTGAAACAAGTTCGCAGGCTCGTACATTTTGGCTGTACCCTGTAACACTTGTTGGTGCTGTACCTGAATGCTGGCTGATCGCACTGCGGGATGATTTTTTAAAGCCAAGGTGATGGCTTCGTTTTCCCGCAGCGCATTTTGTCCCTGAAGTGAAGCTCCGGCCAGCAGCAGCGGAATCAGCAAAATGCCAACCGAAGTGGGTACTTTGATGAAACGCTCACGCTCAAAAAAGAGGGCGTACAACACTGGCAATACTATCAGCGTCAGCAAGGTGGAAGTAATCAATCCCCCAATGACCACTGTAGCCAGTGGGCGTTGTACTTCAGCACCAGCACCATGTGAAATCGCCATCGGTAAAAAGCCCAGTGAAGCTACCGCAGCAGTCATAAGTACTGGCCGCAAACGGGCGATTGCCCCAGAACGAATCCGCTCAGGGATACTTTCGATGCCTTCTTTCTCCAACTGGTTGAAGTAGGTAATCAATACAATCCCGTTCAACACGGCAACCCCGAACAGCGCAATAAATCCAACCCCCGCAGAGATGGAAAAAGGCATATCGCGGATCAGCAGGGCAAATACGCCCCCAATCGCCGACATGGGGATAGCGGTGAAAATCAACAAACTTTCCTTCATGGAATTGAACGTGAAAAACAAGAGCAGGAAAATGAGCGCCAGGGCTACTGGTACCGCAATGGAAAGCCGTGCTTTGGCCGCTTGCAGGTTTTCAAATTGGCCGCCATAAGTGGTGAAATAGCCTGCGGGCAATTTCAGCTCGGCATTCAATTTGGCTTGTACTTCCAGGAATGCACTTTCCACGTCGCGGCCCCTTACGTTGGCACCCACTACAATCCGGCGTTGGGCATTGTCCCGGCTGATTTGGGCAGCGCCCAGGCGGTAATCTACATCAGCAACCTCACTTAGCGGGATCAATTCGCCATTCGGCGTGCTGATGGGCAATTGGCGTACATCCGCCAAATCGCTGCGATTTTGATCGTCCAGGCGCAGCACTAGGTCGAAGCGCCGGGCTTCTTCATAAACCACGCCAGCCGAAGTGCCCGCGAAGGCAGCCCGCAGGGTGGCATTGACATCCCGGATGTGCAAGCCATACCGGGCTATTTTATCATAGTGGTAATTGACCACGATTTGTGGTAACCCTTCTACTTGTTCTACTTTCAAGTCGGCCAAACCAGGGATGTTCTTGAGCAATTGTTCTACCCGGTGACCTGCGTGGGCCAAGGAGTCCATGTTTTCCCCAAAAATTTTGACCGCAATATCCGAGCGTACCCCGGTCATCATTTCGTCGAAACGCATCTTGATGGGCTGGGTGAATTCAAAAGCCATGCCGGGAATTTCGTGTACTTTTTCTTCGATTTTGCTGACCAACTCATCTTTGGTTTCGGCTTTGGTCCATTCCTCAATGGGTTTGAGCAGAATGATGTTGTCGGCGGTTTCGATGGCCATGGGGTCGGTAGGGATTTCGGCGCTACCAATTTTGGAGATCACTTGTTCCACTTCATCCGGAAAGTTTTTCAGGATGATGTTTTGGGCCAGGCGGTGGCTTTCCAAGGTTTGATCCAAAGAGGTTCCCGGGCGCAAAAAGCCGTGCATCATCATGTCGCCTTCATCCAAAGTAGGAATGAATTCTCCACCCATTCTGGAAAACAACAGCAAGGAGAGCACCAACAAACCCAGACTGAGGCCGATTACGGTTTTGCGCCAGCGTAAAGCCCACATCAAAACCGGGATGTAAATGCGCTGGATGGCCAAAATGATCCGATCCGCTAAATTGTGGTGGAGATGCAACTTGCGGCTCAACGTCAAGGCGGAAACTGCCGGTACGTAGGTCAGAGACAACAACAACGCACCAACCAATGCGAAAGACACCGTTTGCGCCATGGGTTTGAACATCTTACCCTCAATGCCGATCAGGGACAAAATGGGCAAATAAACGATCAAAATGATCACCACCCCAAAAATGGAAGAGCGCATGATGCGGCTGGCCGCTTCCAGGACACTTTCGTTCATTTGATCTTTGCTCAGATGCACGGTCGTGCCTGGTTCAACTCCCGGTTGGCTCAAAAAACGGACGTGTAAAAAATGCAAAGTTGACTCCACAATGATGACTGCGCCATCTACAATCAAACCAAAGTCGAGCGCACCCAAAGACATCAGGTTGGCACTCACCCCAAAAAGCTGCATCATGGATATGGCAAACAGCATGGACAAGGGGATCACCGAAGCGATGATCAAACCTGCCCGGAAATTACCCACCAAAAGCACCAATACAAAAATGACGATGAGTGCCCCTTCAATCAGGTTTTTTTCAACGGTAGCGATGGTGCGGTTGACCAATTTTTCCCGGTCCAAAAAAGTACTGATGGTAATGCCTTCAGGGAGCCCTTTTTTTACTTCTTCCAAACGGGTCTTGACCCTCTGGATGACTTTCGCCGCGTTTTCGCCCTTGAGCATCATGACGATGCCCAACACAATTTCGCCTTCGCCGTTGTGGCTTACCGCGCCGTAGCGCAGGGCTTTGCCAAAGCGCACTTCGGCCACATCCGCAATGCGTATGGGCAGGCCATTGACGTTTTTGACTACAATTTGACCGATGTCGTCCAGGCTTTTGACCAGGCCCTGTGCCCGAATGAAATAGACGCTGCTGTGCTTTTCTACATAAGCCCCGCCAGTATTTTCATTGGCACCTTCGAGGGCTGTGAGTATTTCAGGTAGACCAATTTGCAGGCTGCGCAAACGTTCGGGGCGTACCGCTACTTCGTATTGTTTGAGGTCACCCCCAAAACTGTTGATTTCTACCACTCCTGGTACGCCAGTCAACTGTTTTTTGACAATCCAGTCCTGGATTTCACGCAAATCGGCAGCGGAAAACTTGTGTTCGTATCCTGGTTTGGGTTCGATGCGATAATGCAAAATCTCGCCCAAGCCCGTCGAAATAGGGGCCAGTTCAGGTACACCAAATCCTGGCGGAATGTTTTCCTCCGCCGTTTTGAGTTTTTCATTCACCATTTGGCGGGCCAGGTACACATTGATGTCTTCTTCAAAAACAATGGTGATTACACTGAGCCCGAAGCGAGAAATGGAGCGGAGCTCCACCACACCTGGAATGGATTTTACCGCACTTTCGATGGTGGCAGTTACAAACTGCTCGACTTCTTGGGTCGCCAGAGTAGGGCACACGGTGAGTACCTGCACCTGGTTGTTGGTGATATCGGGAATGGCGTCAATGGGCAATCGGGTAAAAGAATAGATCCCGGCAATGACCATTACCAACGTCCCTAGTCCCACCATAAACTTGTTATGGATGGAAAAATGGATGATTCGAGTCAACATAGACTGTTGATTTACAGAACAAATAGAATAAATGGAAAACGAGCCCAATGTACATGGGCGATGACTAGATGATAGTCATTTAGCAATGGAGATTAAGCTCGGGGTGGTTGCCAGATGCAGGAGAGGTGAGCAGCGCCTGGGTTTTGATCGTGTTGGAAAACCGAAGAGTTTTCAGGTTCTTCCCAATTGTGCGGAGGAGAAACTAAGTCTGCATGAAATGGAAGCACGGAGTCGCCGGTTACATTCATGTGCATGCACGAATCATGGTGTTTGGCTTTACCAGGCAACTTGGAGTGATCGTGTTGATTGCTGTGCTTGGCGTAATCCTTGCCATAGTGCTGGCTCAGAAATGTGCTTAAGGAAATCGCTGGATTTTCCTGGCGATGATCTTGGTAATGAGCCATGAGCGCTGGGAATTTAGCAAACTCTTCTAACCACTGTGGCGCTAACGCCAACAGCAGATAAAAAGCAAGCATAAATCGACTCAGGTAAACTCTCATAAATTGTTCCGTAAAAATGCTTCGCGTGGGGCAATTACCTCAACGCGAAGCAAAGATCACACAAAAGTCAGTAAATTTTTCCGAAAAGGCAATGAAATTTTCAAAACTTGCCAAAACAGTCCTCAAAAAAGCCCAATCCGATTTTGAGGATTGGCACTGGAATTGAAGCTTCGCCAGGCATCGTTGGCCAAAATATTTTTGGTTAAGGCTTCGAATTCACTAGGGGTTAGTATAACGGGAGCATAGCTGCTTTCCATTTCACTCAGGGCTCGGATGAAGACTTTAAAATTGTCTTCACTGCCGATCAACAATGCTTTGTAAGTGAGGTTTTCCAATTCAAAGTTGGGCTCTTTAAGGGCCATCTTCAGGTCGTACATTTTACGTTCTTCCAGGTTGGCACAGGTGCGATAGGCATCTTCCAATGAAAAGTTAGCGGCAATCATCAGCTCAGCATACAGATGGCGCAACTTGCTGTCGGTGAATTGCCCCGTGGGATATTCGTTGAAATGATTGGGTACGCTAATCATCAGTTCGGCGGCGACTGCACTCAATTTGCCAACGTGTTCAAATTCTTCGTTGGCTACCCGATTGAATATGTCGGTCACCCATATGGTGTCCAGCGAGCGATAGAAATCGTGGGCCAATTTTTCTTGTTCAACCAAATACATGATTACGGCCTCTTTGCTCTTGAATTGATTGCCAATGAGAGACTGTGCTTGGAGTGCAAAGGCGGCACTGAGGAGGATGGAGAGAACCAATGTCTTTTTCATGACTGCTGGTTTTATGGCATTAGTAGTGGGGCAAAAATAATGGCTCATTTTTCCTGAGCCAGAGGATTAGATAAGACACTTAAAATGAAACGTTTACTTATCTAATCCTCTGCCAAAATGAGCAATTATTTTTTTATTGCCCCTTAGTCGGTTGTTTACGCCAACAAAATTGCAGTCATTTCGAGTGATTTGCCTTGTCAAAAGTCTCCAAATGGATTGACAATAATCAGTCTGCGGTCAAAGCAGCTACGGCACTTGTTTTGGATTTGTCGAGGCTGAGTGCGCCTTCTTTTTTCCCGGGAATGCGAATTTTCACTAGGTTACGTTGGTCATTGAACAATTCGAGCATCAGCTTGCTGGCGATTTCAATTTTTTGGGTTTCAGCGGCGATAGCGTTGAGTTTCAAGTAACAGGTGATGGTTTCGTGGGTGTTTTCGGTCTTTTGTAAACTGAAACTGCCATTTTTACCATTGATTTTGAGCTGTAGTTTGCTGCGCAGGTATTTGATGATCAGGTCATCAGTTTTGAGTTTTCCACTTTGGATTTGCGGCGCGTAAGTTTCGTACTGAATGGCCCGGGCAAAATCATCTGCAAACAGGGTGACCGAGCATTCCAGATTTTTGCTTTTTTCAGCACTGTAAATCTCCATTACCGTGAGATGGATAGGGTGGGGGGCGATTAGAGGAGCAGAGAACAGGAAAAAAAGGAATAGTTTCATCATCGTCCATTTTCCCAATAAACGATTGGGGGGACAGAAAAGTTATAGAAGGGGTTGAGGCTACCGCAGCGACTTAGACATCGACATTGTCAAAATCGCTGCGGTAGCCTCAACTCCTCAACCTCTCAACTCCTCAACTACTAATCCATTGCCTTCTTAAAATCAGCACTCTCAGGCGTTACCCCGGAAGCAAAGAAATGGGTAAGCTTGCCGTTTTCGTCGATGAGGTACTTGCAAAAATTCCAAGATGGGACATCGCTATTCCAACCATTTTGGCTGGGGTCGGTGAGCCATTTATACAAGGGGCTTTGATTGTCACCCTTGACGTCTACCTTTTCAAACATTTGGAAGGTCACGCCGTAATTTTTTTGGCAAAACTCCTGAATATCGTTGGCTGTACCCGGCTCTTGACCCATAAATTGGTTGCAAGGGAAACCAAGCACGACTACATTGTCTTTGTTCTTATCGTAGAATGCCTGCCAATCGGCGTATTGTGGGGTATACCCGCATTTTGACGCGACATTCAAAACGATGATTTTTTTACCCTTGTATTGGGCCATGGATACGGTTTGTCCATCCAGGGTAGTGGCACTTAAATTGTGGAAAGAAGTGGCTGAAGACATAAGTTTAGGAGTAGCATCAGTAGAACTGGAAGATGAAACAACTTTGTTGGCATTGAAGCAACTGGATACCCAGGCCGGAATGCTCAGCAAAATGGCAAAAAGGAATCGAGGACGCATTGGTTTGATCTTTTTGTGGTTCAATGGATGTAGAACAGGTGAGGGGGAAAAAGGTTTTTGGCTTGGACAAGACAAAAGTTTTTTTCGCGTTTTGAAGAAAATCCTCATAAAATGAAACTCAGAACTTTACTCTCGGTAATGGTCCTTTCCGTTGCTACACTTAGTGCTCAGACCATTAACCTGAAAATCGTCAATGCCCAAACCCAGGAAGCCATTCCTTATGCAGCGGTTTTTTCCAAAGATAACAAGGAGGGGAGTTATGCGGATGAGCAGGGACGTTTTGCCTTTGAATTTAGCCCGACTGTAGATACCATTCTGTGTAGTGCAGTTGGCTTTGGTTTGGAAAAAATGACCTTGGAGCAGGCTTTAAAGAGTAAATCCCTTGCCTTACGCCCAACTGTGATGAACTTGCCAGATGTGACCATTTTGAGCAAATCGCAAAAGGAAGTGGAGACGAAGTTGGGTTATTTTAAACGATTTAGAGGCCTCCCAACTTTTGCTGTGCATACCAATATTAACAACCGATTTGCATTGCTGATGAAAAACTCCATTGAAAAGCCTGGTTGGGTTACTAAATTAAGGGTGAGATTTGATGTGGAACTCAGTAAAATAGCCGCATTTTACCGCATTCAATTGAGGGTTTATGCAAATGATGGAGGAAAACCAGGGAAAGATTTACTGAGTGCCATTCAACCCGTTGACATAGAAACCACCCAACAATCGTTGACCAAAGAGATTCCCTCTCGTCAGTTATTATTTCCCTTAGAGGGTCTTTTTTTGGGCTATGATGTGCTTGGTTATACGGATAAACAAGGGACGTTTCATCCCTTTAAAAGAGGTCAAAAAATACCTGCAGGGAAAAAAACGGAATTTGACGATTTTTTGTGCCCTGGCGTAGCAGTAGACGAAAAGCAAAAGTCAGTCGAAGTATTTGAGGCAAATGGTTTGGGCCCTTGGCACAAATCGTTTATAGTGAAATTTGGAGCACCAATGTTTGGTTTGGCGGTGAGTTTTAAAGAGTGAGTTAATCATACCCACAAAATAAACTCTTCCTAGCCCTCTAAAACAAAAATGGGGCCACCGAAGCAGCCCCACCTGATAGACAAATTCTTAAACAAAATACTTCGGAATTTACGCCTCCACTTCCTCGTGTTTATGTGCTTCAATCAATTTCTGCTGAATGTCCGCAGGTACTGCTTGGTATTCCGCAAAAGTCTGATGAAACTTGGCCCGACCTTGGGAGATCGAGCGCAGCGTGCTTGAATACAGGTACAACTCCGCTTGTGGTGCCCGGGCCAGGATTTTTTGGTAGTGCCCATCCGAGTCCATGCCCAACACCATGGCGCGGCGCGTTTGCAGGTCGCTCATGATGTCGCCCATGACCTCGTCGGGACAGAGGATTTCCAGGTCTGCCAGTGGCTCCATGATTTGGGGAGCAGCATCGCGGAAAGCATCCTTGAAGGCATGTGTGGCGGCCAGCATAAAGGCCATATCATTGGAGTCCACCGGGTGCATTTTGCCATCATATACACAAACCCGGATGTCCTGGCAGTGTGAACCCGTCAGCGGCCCTTCTTCCATTTTGGCCATGATGCCTTTTTTGATGGCGCTGGAATACTTGGTATCGATGGAACCACCGACTACACACCAATAGAAAGCCAGTTTCCCGCCCCAAGGCAGATCTTCCACTTCACGGTGGCGTACATTCAAATCGGAAGGATCGGGCATGCCCTCAAAATAGGGATCGATGCGCATGTGTACTTCTCCAAATTGCCCGGCACCACCCGTTTGTTTTTTGTGGCGGTATTGTGCATTGGCCGATTTGGTAATGGTTTCGCGGTAAGAAATGCGGGGTTTGACAAAATTCATGCTTACACCCTGGGCTTGTTCCACCCGGTGTTTGATCAGGTCGAGGTGCAATTGCCCCTGGCCATGCAGGAGCGTTTGTTTGAGTGAGGCACTCAATTCCACACTTGCAGTTGGATCTTCCTCATGAATGGTGTGCAGGGCCTTCATGAGTTTTTCCATGTCATTTTTATTGGCTTGCTCAACAGCAACGGTTACCCGTGGTTCCGGGAAAGCAATCGGCACGATTTCGTGATCGGCGCCTTTGGCGTTGAGGGTATTGTTGGTGTGGGTGTTTTTAAGTTTGACGGTCACCCCAATGTCTCCCGCTTTCAGTTCAGTGACCGAGACCCGGTCTTTGCCATTGGCCACAAAGAGTTGGCCAAAACGTTCGATGGTGCGATTGGAGAAATTAGTGAGTTCATCCCCCGCTTTGAGTACGCCACTACAGACCTTGAAGTAGGAGAGGAGCCCGACGCGGGGTTCTGAAATGGTTTTGTACACAAAAACGGTAGCAGGCAGGCTGGAATCACAAGCTAAGTTTTTCCCATTGGTCAAGGGCAGCGGCTTGCGATCTACTGGCGATGGACATACATCGTTGATGAAACCCATCACCCGACCTGAGCCCATATCACGACTGGCCGAGGTGCAAAATACCGGAATGATCTGGCCTTGTGCAATCGCAATGCGCAAGCCTTGCGCCAATTCTTCTTCACTCAGGTTCCCTTCTTCAAAGTAGCGTTCCATCAGCGTTTCATCATTTTCAGCAGCAGCTTCTACGATGATGCGGTGCATTTCATCTGCCCGCGCTTTTTCGGCAGCGGGAATGGGATGTTTTTCGGGTTTTCCACCACCATCGGGGAAGTAGTACATCACCATGCGCAGAGCATCGATGATTGAATTGAACCCTACTCCCGGATTGAGGGGATATTGAAAGGGCATTACTTTATTGCCAAAACGAGCAACGGCTTGTTCCAAAGTAGCGTCGAAATCAGCTTTTTCGTGGTCAATCTGGTTGATGACAAAAATGGCGGGCGCGTCAAAGGTTTGGATGTATTCCCAGAGCAGTTCTGCGCCTACTTCAACGCCGCTTTTGGCGTTGTGGATCAAGATTGCGGTTGTAGCCACCCGGAGGGAAGAAACGACTTCACCGACGAAGTCATCCAGCCCCGGCGTGTCAATGACGTTGATTTTGGAATCTTTCCAGGAGACGTGTTCAAGCGAAGCGAAGAGTGAGCCGCCGCGTTCGTGTTCGAGGTCGGTATAGTCGGATACCGTATTGCCCTCTTCCACGCTGCCGCGGCGGCTAATCTCGCCTCCCTCAAACAACATGGCTTCTGCCAGAGTGGTTTTCCCGACGCCGGAATGGCCCAGGAGCACCACGTTGCGAATCTGTTTACTGTCGAAGCTCATATGGTTATCTTTTAGGTTAACAAAAGAA
>JAIXOO010000015.1 GCA_027486765.1 Saprospiraceae bacterium | reverse complement strand
TCGGTGATGCTGGCGGGGTCGAGCAAGGGGTTGCGATTTATTAGCTCGGCCAGTACATGGGCAGCTAAATCATCCGCCCTAACAGTGGATAAACTGCCGCCGAAGCTGCCGATGGGGGTACGAATGCCGTCGATTAGGTAGGTTTGCATGAGTTGATTATTCGGGTAATGGATAATCTGGGGGTTCAGATTGGAAAATTTGTTGGAGAAGAACATGGATTCGGGTGCAAAAAGCATCAAAAGTCCAGTGGTTTTGCTCCAATTCTAACTCAAAAGCCTGCTGAAGGGCGAAAGGTATTTTCTCAAGGTGTATTTTTGAAATTGCTCCTTTTCGATAACTTTCGCCAAACTCTTTTTTAAGTATTGCACGGAGCACTTGCTCAAGGTGATTTTTGGAAGCGCTAGCCTTGGCGTTTTTCAATAAATCATTTTTTGCAGCCTCATCAAGGGTCTTAAAATCCAGATGGTGCAGCAAAAGCCAGAGCTCAAAGCAGGGGTTGGTCATACAAAATTCATATTCTTTTTGTTTACAAAGCCGTTGTGCTTCAGCCATGTTTTTCTCTGGCCATTTGTCTGCATCTACCAAACACCAGAGCTGATCTCCTTCTTTCAGATCATACTTACTTTTGTATTCATCCAATAAAGACAATACCCGACGAAAATCGCTAGCATTGTCTTTTCTATATAGAGGTTCTACGATGACTTGCTTTCCTAGTTTTTTCGTACTATCTAAAAAGCTAGCAATGTGCCCGAAATATTGAGGCTCACTGAGTCGCCCTTCTGAAGCAATAACAAAAAAGGTTCTGAATTTATTCGCTCTTTTTTTGCGAATTATTCGTTTTTCATCTCTCGGCATTAGCTATTTCCCGGTTTAATTGTTCTACATCAGAGATGAATGGAATGGCTCCGAAGCGTCCAAGTAAGTAGGCTTTTCGGATTTTTTTGTCAAACCGTGGCTGGAACTCTTCCAGCGAAAAAATATGAGACTCTCCATGATTATTTTTTTCCATAAACCATATTTCGTCTCTACGCAGAAGGTTAAGGTCTAATATGTTAGAATCATGAGTTGTAACAATCAGTTGACTTTGTATATTTCTTGTGCTCAAAAGAAAATACTCAATCAACTTGAACAAAAGACCCGGATGTAGACTGCGATCAAACTCATCAACTACAACTGTGGGAACAAAATCCGTATTTGCTAAAGAAAACAGTATAGGAATAAAATCGAATAATCGTTTAGTTCCATCAGATTCATCCTCAAAGTCAAATTCTTCTGAAGAACCATTGTCAAAAGAAAGATGCTTAGTCACAATTCTAGATGCCGTAATCTTTTGAGTAGTCATGTTCTTTGAAAACAGATAACGTTTTCCAAAGTGTACCAATGTTGCTAATTCTCCTCTTTCAAGGGTATCCAAAATATTTTTTCTTTTACTAGGAGGAATTTCATTTAACATGTAAGCTGTATCTTCATCAATAAGCTCTACGGACTCTATGCCTGTGTCAAATCGCCTCAACATTTCACTCATAAATCTTCTACCAGAAAAATCACCTGTATCCGTTTCAATAAATTTATATGCGTTAATATTTGTGTTTGGAAATAGCACTATCAATTGGTAATCAAACCAATGAAAAATTGAGCTAAAAACAGAAAAAAATGAATTTACATCCCACTCCTTTCTACCATGTACACTCAATAGCAATTCATTTTTTTGTAAGTCTTTTTCGTACACGCGAAAACGATTGTCATCTTCTGCATTCAGTTTTTTAGGTCTATTCTTTAGAAACGACTTTCCCGTTGCATCTACAACTCTCTCAAATATTGCTTTTTGCGTTGTTTTTTTAACCTCAAATAACCACTCCCCCAGTATTGTCTTGGTATTCAGTTGCAAGTCAAATCCATAGGCATAGCAAATATCTCCAATTTTAAACTCGAATTCAAACTTGCTAGCCAAATCTTGGTTACCCTTTTTTAACCGAAAATGATCTTCAAACGAAGAAACCTCTTTAAGTCCATGAACGATCACCCTTTTGGCAAAATCAATACTCCTCACCAAATTCGACTTCCCCGAAGCATTCGCCCCATAAACAACCGCCAACTTCAAGGCCTCCACACCTGTAGCCAAAGGCACCGCAGGTCGCACAGGCTTACGCTGTTTACCCGCCAACATCGAAAACTCCTCCTCCTCATTAAAGGAAAGAAAATTAGCTACGCGAAAAGTGATCAGCATGATAATTTTTTCTGCAATTACGTGATTTTTTCACTTTAAATCCACTTTTTTTCACCGAAAAGAGATATTTAGTGGCTAAAAGCGAGTTAAACCAATCTTTCCACAAATTTCGCCTGCGTCTTCGCTCTCACCTCCTCCAAACTCGCCCCCGGCATCAATTCCACCAAGGTCAACTGCCCTTCCATGTACTTAAACACCGCCAATTCCGTAATCACCACATCCACTACTCCGATAGCAGTAAGTGGCAAAGTACATTCCGGCACAATTTTAGAAGTTCCATCCGGGTCGGCGTGAGTTAGTGTGACAATCAGTTTTTTAGCACCAGAAGCCAAATCCATGGCACCACCAACGCCCAGCAGTGGTTTTCCAGGCACCGCCCAGTTGGCCAGGTTTCCTTTTTCATCCACCTCCAGGCCGCCCATGATGGCCACATCGACGTGTCCACCACGAATCATGGCAAAACTATCGGCGCTATCGAAATAGCTACTGCCAGGCAGTGCAGTTACGGGAATTTTTCCGGCGTTGACCGGGTAATCCAGTGCGCCGCCACCATCGGCGGGGGAAGGGCCTACGCCCAGCATGCCATTTTCAGTGTGCAGGATGATACCGTGTTCAGGACGGATTAAGTCGGCGACCAGGGTAGGAATGCCGATGCCCAGGTTAACCACATCTCCTTTTTGCAGCTCGGCAAAAGCACGTTTGGCCATGTTCATGCGGCTTTCACTTGCCTTTCGACCAGCTCCAACCGAGGCGGAAGAACCGAGTAGTTCCAGTGAAAGATTGGCTTGTACGAGGTAATCCACAAAACAACCGGGGGTATGGATAAAATTGGGATCGATGGCTCCCACGGGCACGATTTCTTCCACTTCTGCAATGACGATATCCGCAGCGGTGGCCATGGCGCGGTTGAAGTTTTGTTCGGTCATGCGGTAGGTGAGGTTGCCCGCTGTATCGGCTTTCCAGGCGCGGATGAAGGCGACATTGGCTCGGATGCCGGGAATAAACACCTGCTCTACCCCATTGATCAACATAGTGGGGCGCCCTTGGGCAATCAGCGTTCCAGCCGAACTGGGGGTATAAAAGCCACCAATACCTGCGCCTCCGGCCCGAATGGCCTCGGCCAGGGTGCCTTGGGGCAAAAGCTCATATTCTACTTCGCCCGATTGTGCAGCTTTTACAGCATCGGGATTGGAGGTGAAAAAGGAACCGATCATTTTGCGGATTTGGCCATTGCGCAGCAAACGCCCGCCTCCTAGCCCGGGTTCACCAACGTTGTTGCCAATGAAGGTGAGGTTTTTTGTGCTGGTTTCGGCGAGGGCGTGCAGCAAGTGGACGGGGTTGCCGGTCATGCCGAAACCTCCACCGAGGATGGTGTCGCCGTCTTTAACTAGTGCGGCGGCTTGTTGGGGGGTGATTTGTGGGACTGATTTCATGTGGGTGGAAATTTCTTTTGCTAATCTTGATTTAAAAACGGGTTGTAACAACGGGATATATCATTAAATTTTGACCTATTATAGGCCTCTTCAAGGCATAAACTGAGGTGTCTCTTAAGTGCCTAAGGATTCTTAGGTGGTGGAAGAAAAAAGCTGTATTATTTCACCACCTAAGAATCCTTAGGCACTTAAGGGACACCTCAGGGGTCATCGTTTTGACGCTTGTCGTCGGATTGAATTTTTGCTGTTCATTTTTGTAAACAGTGACATGTTAAACATCAAAAAAGGCTGTTTCTGCCTCGCCTTGCATGTGTATGTCAAAATGGTATTCGGTTCTTCCATTGACGATTTGCTTTTGCGCAATGAGCGTATCACGGCGCTCATCAGGCACACTATTCAACACGGCATCCTGGGCATTCGTTGCCGATTCATCCGAGAAGTAAATCCGGGTATAGGCATGCACCAGTAGGCCCCGCATCAGTACGATCAGCACCAGATGGGGCGCTTGATCATCCACACTTTGAGGTTTTACGGTTTCAAAGTGGAAGCGATTTTTGGGATCAGTACCAGTTCCCATGCGCCCGAAGGCTTTGATATCCGGTTGCCACACTTCAATCATTGCGTCTGGAATGACCTCATTTTTTCCATCAAATACCCGACCTACAATGTGAATCCGATCGCCTGGCACATCATCAGCGACGAGCACATCATTGGCTATTTGGTCAAAATCATAGCCGTATTGTGCGGCAGTAAGGCCATAAGCGAAGTAGGGCCCTACGGTTTGAGAAGGTGTTTGTAGGGACACCCCTTTGTGGTTACCCTCTTTGTGGTCGCCCTCCTTCCCGGTATTGTGGAGAATCGTTGGTAAAGCCATCATTATCGATTTTCAAAAGGTGTTTCGTTGTGCCCGCGCAGCACAATGTCGAATTGATAACCAAGAGCAAAATCAGGCTCGGTCAAATCCAGTGTAAACTTAGAGACCATCAGTTCCCGGCTTTTTTCCGGCACCCCCAGGTAAATTGGGTCGTACTGCAAAAGGGGATCGCCGGGGAAATACATCTGAGTTACCAGGCGATTGGTGATGTTGAGCCCAAACAAGGAAAAGTGGATGTGGTTGGGCCGCCAGGCATTGGGATGATTGCCCCAGGGATAAGCACCAGGCTTGATGGTGTAAAACTTGTAATAGCCTTCGTCGTCGGTCAAACAACGGCCACCGCCCAGAAAATTGGGGTCAATAGGGGCAGCATGCTGGTCTACTTTGTGGATGTAACGCCCGGCGGCATTGGCTTGCCAAACCTCAACGAGGGTATTGCGCACGGGCCGCCCCAGTTCATCAATGACCCGCCCGGCTACCACGATGCGTTCGCCGAGTGGTTCCGCATTTTTGATCCCGTTTTTGGTAAGGTCGTTGTCCAAAGCGCCGATGCTGTCCATCCCAAACACCGGGCCGCCTCGTTCAGAAAGGGTGTGTTTGATCGGAATCAGGGGTTTGCTCGGCGCTCGCAGTACTGTTGATTTGTAGCCCGGAGATAAGTAAGGCGGATGTACGCTCCAATCTCGTTTGTTTTCCATAATTATTTTGCATTTTAGGGGCAACCGCAAGGGTTGCCCCTACGAAGGTTTTCCATGGATGTTTGATTTACAAAATTTTGTCCCCAAAAACACCTTTGGCGATTCTGATGGCGGTATTGCTGACGGGCACGCCAGCGTATACAGCGATGTGTAACAAGGTTTCTTTGATGTCTTCCAAAGTAGCACCGGTATTGGCCGTGGCCCGAAAATGCATGGCCAGTTCTTCTTCATGCCCCAGGGTTGCCAGCACCGCAATGGTGAGCATACTCCGCTCCCGTTTGCTCAATCCCGGGCGCGACCAAATGGCCCCCCAAGCGTTGTTGGTGATGTATTCCTGAAAGTCGCGGTCAAAGGCCGTTTTGTTGGCTTCGGCGCGATCGACGTGAGCATCACCCAAGACAGAACGACGGGTCAGCATACCTTTTTCATACAAGGATTTGACTTCGCTGTAGATCACAAAATCCAGGATGACGGTGGCCATCCGCTGGGGAGATTCTACACAAGGGATATGTCCAGCTTCGGGAATGAGTACAAACTCGGCATCGGGAATGGCTTGGGCCATACTTTCCACCAAAGCTGGAGGAGTCGAACCGTCCGCTCCACCACCAATACAGAGGCAGGGAAGTTCTATCTTGGGAATATCCTGAGTCAGGTCGTTGTCGCGGATCGCTTTACAGGCCATCAAATATCCTTCCAGTGGCGAGTGAATCAACATGCTGCGGCAGCCGTACAATTCCGCCACTCTTTCCTGGTGGAATGCCTCCGAAAACCAGACCCCCATCACCATGTCGGCGATGCTGCCAATGCCTTCTTGTTGCACTTTTCCGATGCGGGTATTCCAGGATTCCTGGGTGCCAATTTTCGGGGCGGTATTGCTCAAAATCAGTTTTTCAAACCGTTCCGGGTGATTTACGCCCAGGTATTGGCCAATGACCCCGCCGATGGATAAGCCGATGTAGACCGCTTTTTCAATTTGTAGCGCATCCATAAGCGCCAGGGTGAGCTCGGCGTAGTCTTTGATTTGGAAATCGCGGTCTGGCAGGCCCGAAAGCCCGTGCCCGGGTTTGTCAAAACGCAGGATATTGCCGTAAGGCTTGAGTTCTTCCACTACTTTGTCCCAAATCCGGAAATCAGTGCCCAGAGAGTTGACAAACACAAAAGTCCGAGCCTGCTGCTGGTACTGGTACGCGTAGTGGATGGGAAGGTTATTCAGGGTGATCCATTGCATAGGTTGATGGTATTTTAAACATGCTTTAAGCCTACATAATTCTCGGCAATCGTGGTGGCTTGCGCCTTCGAAATGCCGATGTAGTCAAATTTAGCCTTTTGTAGCAGGTTTTCAAAGGAACCATGTTCGGCTTCTTTGTGGAACAGCCGCGTCATAAAGTTGGAAAAATCTTGGGCGCGCCAGATGCGGCGCAGACAATTGGTTGAATATTGTTCCAACAGGTCGTTTTGTTGGCTTGAATAAAAATGGATCAAAGCCTGCGCCAACCAACGAATATCCGCCACTGCCAGGTTCAAACCCTTCCCGCCCGTGGGGGGCACAATGTGTGCGGCATCACCCGCTAAAAAGAGCCGCCCGTGTTGCATGTTGTCGATCATGAAGCTGCGCATGGGCGTAATGGATTTTTCAAAAATCGGCCCACGTTGCAAACTCCAGTTTTCGGCACCGAGGCGAATAGCAAGTTCCTCCCAAATGCGCTCATCTGGCCATGCTTCAATTTTATCATCATTGTCGACCTGAATGTATAAGCGACTTACAGCATTGGATCGCAAGCTGTGTAGGGCAAACCCTCGCTCGTGATAGGCATAAATTAACTCATCCGATGAGGGGGCTACATTGGCCAAAATACCCAACCAACTGAAAGGATATTCATGGCGAAATTCGCGGTAGGAACCCGCTGGCATGGTTTTGCGGGAAAGGCCATGAAAACCATCACAGCCTGCCACAAAATCACAAGCTAAAGTATGAGCCGATCCATTTTGGGTAAAATGAATCAGGGGTTGCTCACTTTCAATACCTTCAATCAACGTCGCATCTGCTTCAAAAAGAATGTCAATGCCCCGGCTGAAGGCGGTGGCGATCAGATCTTTGACCACTTCTTGCTGGCCGTAAATGGTAATGCCCCGGCCTCCGGTCAATTCATCAAAAGGCACCCGGATGCGTTGGCCGTTAAAAGAAAGAATTACGCCGTGGTGTTCCAAACCTTCCACATCCAGTCGATCGGCAGCACCCAATTCACGCAAGAGGTCAACGGTATTTTGCTCCAAAAGCCCGGCACGGACACGGCTTTCTACATACTCCCGACTCCGGTTTTCCAAAATGACACAAGGGATGCCGCTGCGTTGCAGCAAGAGGGCAAGGGTAAGGCCAGCGGGGCCGGCGCCAATGATGCCGATTCGGGTGTGGTGATGCATGTGATGTAGGTGTTGACTAGCTACAAAATTAATGCATCCTGTTCAATGGAGAAGCGATGTATATTTGTGCTTTTGAGCTATTTTTTTGTACAAATCAAACATTGATGCCAACACAAAAGCAACTCTATGGCTTGTACGGCGAGCAGCGGGATTTCGCCTTGCCCAATTTTATGCATTGCGAAACCATTGAATACCGCAGCAAAAAATACGATTGGCGCATCGACATGCATCGCCACGCGCATTTGTTCCAGGTGTTTTTTTTTGAAAGTGGATTTGTACAATTGCAACTTCAAAATCAGCTGGTGGAGCTTCGGGAGGCCTGTATTCTGATTTTACCCGAAAACACCTTGCATGGTTTTGTTTTGAGTTCGGATGTACAGGGCATGGTGCTGACCCTGTCGCAAGATTTTATTGAAACCATTTTTTACAACTCTCCTCAAATTCTACTGGCCCTCAACCAAGTGTTGGCCTTGCAGGCGGTGGCAGATGCTGATCGGTTTAAACACATCACCCAACTCATTCAGCAATTGTACACGGAGTTGTTGCACGAGTTGCCAGAAAAAAAACTGGTGCTGCAAAGTTACCTGACCCTTTTGTTGACGGAGATTTTTCGCATGTATGGGTCTACTTCGGGGCAAAAAGAGACCAACGGCTCACGCAGTGCCGATTATTACAATGCCTTTCGGCAAAACATCCGCCAATCCCGCTCGCCACAAAAGTCCATTCAGGAATACGCCCGGGACTTGCGGATTACGGATGTACACCTCAACCGGATTTGTAAGCAGGTGGCTGGGCAAACGGCTTCGCAGGTGGTGCAGCAGTTTTTTGTACTGGAGGCAGAGAAGCATTTGTTGCACACTGAGTATAGCATTTCAGAGATTGCTTATTCCTTGAATTATAAGGATCCGGCGTATTTTTCGCGGGTGTTTAAGGGGGTGACGGGAAAGTCGCCGAAGGAGTTTCGGCGGGGGTGAAATACAAAACTGCTGGCTTCCTATTTTTCTCCAACCTCCTCAAAATACTTACCATTAAACCGATATCGGGTAAAGACTTCCGTAACCGCCCCATTCTCTGTGATCACTGGCACTGAAATTGTCTTCTTTTTTTCATCGTATTTGATCAACTTTAGAGGCCGTTCGGGGCGATCGACTACGCTAAAAAAATCAAACTCAAAGGAAATGCTTGTACTCATTTTTCCTTTGGTTTTAAACAATTCCACCGATCGAAGCTCATTTTGCTCGATGGTGTATGCTTGGAGGGATTGCCCCGAATCAGCCGTGGAAAAAATGCCATTGCTAACGGCAAGGTAGTAGGTCTTTTGTCGTGTTTTGACTGTAAATACTTCCGAAAAAAAGCCCATACCGCCAATTTCACCCAAAAAGGTACTTCCTCCAGACTGAAATTGAGCAATGCTACTGAAATCGTGCGCGGTTCCACCCAGCCAGGTATCCCAGCTGTACACGCGGAACAAAGCATCTGCGGACGTGGTGATGAAACATTCCTTTTGAAGCTGAGTAAAAGGATGATTGAAGGTGGTCGGGTACTTTTGAAGATAAGCCGCTATTTTTTGATCGAATTGCTCGGAATAGTATGCCAAAGAATCGGAATCTACTCGGTGAAAGGAAGAAACACGGGCACAGGTTTCGACCAGGTCTTTTTCAATGGCGGCTAAATTCTGGGAGAAAGCTGGGATGGTCAACAAAACAAACGCCAAGACCTTGGCAATTGTCAAAAAAAAGCAGGATAACTTATTCATTGTCCTTCAATTAAATTTTTAGGTGTATAACCTCTGAGGTGTACTGAGGTGTCTAAGGTGGTTCAAAATAATGTCCTCTTTGCGCTTGCGCGCAATTGTTTTGATTTGAACCACCTTAGACACCTTAGTACACCTCAGAGTGGAAAAACTAGAGTACTTGGTATTACAAATATCCTAATTGTGGATATGGTGTATCAGGGCACCCACACCTCCAACTCCTTAATCTTCTTCCCATCCGCCCAATTCCCTAGCGATTTTTGTTCAGCCGTATTCCCAAACACAAATTCACAATTTTCCCCCGCCCGTACACAATCGATCAAGGCATCGCCCCATTTCCAAAAGCCGTAATAATCCACGGCATTGGTTTGCCCTACCATATAACTGCGGTAAATCGTAGGATTACGAATCCCACAATCCAGCGACTCATCCAGGCTGTAACAGGCATTGTGGTGCGCCTTCACTGCGGGCGTGCCATATTCATCGGCATACAATTTTAAAAAGTTGCGGGTAGGCGTATTGATGGCGGTGTTAAAAATGGTGCGTTGAAAATTTTCCTTCACTACATGATCGTCATTGCTATTGACAATCAGCAGTTTGGTATCTGCGGGCATGTTGCGATAATCGTCCAATTTGGCACCATTCATTGGGCCAGTACCGGGGGCACAAAGCAGGAGGCCCTTCGGTTGGGGAATGCCGTATTGTTTGTATTTCACGGACAGATAGGCGGCAGTAGCAGCGCCATACGAGTGGCCTATCATAATCAGGGGGCCGTCGATGGGACGGACGTGATCGCCAGTTTTGAGCGCTTGCAGCGCATCACGGATTCCCTTTGCGGCATTGGCCGGGAATTGTTCCGTGGGCGTGAGCAACATGTCGCGCTGGAAACGAGGGTAAATCACAATGTTCCCCTTGCGCACCAGGTGTTTGATCCAGCCACCGTAGGCCATTGGATTCAGTGCCCCGTAGCCGTGCATGAATACGATGACGTGGGCAGAATCGGGTTTGGGGCTGGCGGGTTCAAACAACCAATAACCATCTGTTTCGCTGGCGGAATCCCGTATGATGACTTCGGTGTGAGAATATTCAGAGCCTCCAGGACCAGTAGCCGGCTGTGGCGGAGATGCTGGGCCGTCGTTGGGCTGGCGAATCGCAAAGCCAAAGACGCCAGCTAGTAGGACGGAGCTAAGCATGAGGCGACGCGTCCTGGGCCCCGTTTTGGGGAAAACAAACTTATTGGTAGGTAATTTCCATTTCATTTAGGTATGCTCTTTCAATCACTTAAACGCTAGATAAACGTAAAGGGTTTAGTTTTGTTTCTTTTCGACAACTTACCATTTCGACCATGGGAGTTGATCAAAGCGATTGTGATAAATCTCAACATTCCTTTTCACCTCTTGAATCACAATTTCAAAATCAGACTCTAACTCCTCGCGCTTGTAATTTTCAGGGTCATACATTTGTCTGATTTTTAGTCCATATTTCCCATTTTCCAACTCAATGTACAAATCACTTAAATGAGCTTCTGGCAGTTTTACATCCTCAAACTGCGCGGCCATAGTCAATGTTTCATGATTGCACAAATACAATCTTCGATCGCTTACTTCCAGAAATCCACGAAACTCGCTGAACGCTGCTTTGTCCGTAGCTTCATCCACAATTTTTACCCGCCAATCTTCTTCATGACAAGTTGCCCAAAATAGAATTCGATTTAGATTTGATTGACCTATGATGTGTTGCTTCATCATATCAAAATCCCATTTGTTTGCTACAAATGATTGATATTGATGAAGATTCGCGATGCCGATAAAGCCAGAATCATCTGATATTGTCAGTAGTTTCATCATGGTCAATTTTTCACAATAAATTTACGACAGAAATACCATAACACATCTACAAATATCCGAAATATCTAATTTCTTCCAAACCTCAACTTTTTTCCCCTCCCGCTCCAAACTACTTCCCCATTTTTTGCATCAATCCCACCAATACACTTACTTTTACGCCAAATTGAAAAAGAGCGGATGCCAGATTTTCAGCAGACAGTTGGGGTAATTGGAGCGGGTACCTTTGGAACGGCCATTGCCAACCTCTTATCCCGTCGAGTAGATGTATTGTTGTTCAGCAGAAATCCTGAAACGGTGGAACGCATCAACCGTGAGCGTTCGAATTTTGGCCTCAAGCTGTCGCCACGCATCAGCGCCATCAACAATGTGCAAGAACTGGCCGAAAAATGTACCCTGATTTTTCCAGTTGTCCCTTCTGATGGATTCCGCAGCACCATGCAACGCCTCGGGCCACATTTGCGCCCCTACCACATCCTCATCCACGGCACCAAAGGTTTTGATGTGCAAGGCATCACCCTGGAACAAATGGACGAAGGACTCCTGGAACCGCAGCACGTGAGCACTATGAGCCAGGTGATTACTCAGGAGACCGTAGTGCGCCGGGTCGGTTGCCTTTCGGGGCCCAACCTCGCCACCGAAATCCTAGAAGGGCAGCCCACCGCAACCGTGATCGGGAGCGTGTACGAAGAGGTCATTGACTTGGGTAAAAAAGTGCTTTCTTCTGATGCTTTCCACGTTTTTGGCAACAACGACATCCTTGGTGCTGAATTGGCTGGGGCGCTGAAAAACGTGATCGCCATCGGCTCAGGCATCCTGCGCGGACGTGGACTCGGCAAAAACCTGCAAGCCATGCTCATCACCCGGGGCCTGATGGAAATGGTGCGTTTTGGCCAGGCCATGGGCACAACCAACTCCGCGTTTTTCGGTACAGCGGGCATTGGCGACCTGGTAGCTACCGCCACCAGCAAAAGCAGTCGGAACTATACCTTCGGCTTTCGCCTGGGTCAGGGCGAAAAAATGCAGGACATTCAGGCCACCATGCCCGAATTGGCCGAAGGGGTTCGTACCCTGAAAATTACCTGGCATTTGGCAAATTATTATAAATTGCGCCTGCCTATTACACAAATGTTGTACAACATCGTTTTTGAAGGGTACAACATCGATAAAGCAATCAAGTATTTGATCACCTATCCATACGACGTTGATGTGGATTTTTGAGCCAATCAATAGACTTTATGAACTAAAGTTCTAGCAGCTCATTGGCCAGTTTTAAATTAACACGTTCATGAACCACCTGATTAAACAACTCATTCCTCACCTGATCGCCGTCGCCATTTTAGTAGGGGTATCGGCCTTTTATTTTGCGCCGCAGCTCTCCGGCAAAGTCATGAGTCAAAGTGACATCGTACAGGTTACGGCCATGATGAAGGAAATGAACGACTACAGTGCCAAAGAAGGTCGGATGCCGCTGTGGACCAACAACATGTTTGGCGGGATGCCCACTTACCAGATCGCCAGCGTGCGGAGTGGCAACCAAACCGGGCTTTTCGACAACCTCATGCAACTGTACATTCCCCGGCCAATTGGTCGTTTCATCTCGGCCATGTTGGCCTTTTACATCCTGATGGTGGTTTTGGGGGTCAACCGTTGGGTGGGAGTCATCGGGGCAATTTCCTTTGGTTTGGCCACCAACAACCTGGTACTTTTTGAAGCCGGGCACACCTCTAAGTTGGGCGCCATTGCCTACATGCCACTGCTGGCCGCAGGTTTGTTGCTGGCTTTTAGGGATAAAAAATATTTGGCTGGAGCCTTGCTCTTTGGCATCGGTTCGGCCTTACAGCTTTGGGTCAATCACGTGCAGATGACCTATTACCTGATTCTGACCATGCTGGCCTTTGGGGTAGCGCAATTGATCGATTCCATTCGCAAGGGTGAAATGGTACACTTTGCCAAGGCTGCTATCTTCATCATTGCATCGGGTTTGATCGGTGTAGGTACAGGAGCTTCCAACCTCCTGACTACTCTGGAGTACAAGGAGTCCACCATGCGGGGCAAAAAAATCCAGATCCCGGCACCCGGTACGGCTGAAGCCAAAAATCCAGCACCAAAAGAAGGTCTGGGATTCGAATACGCCACTCAATGGAGCAATACGGGTATTGACTTGTTGTCTACCCTGATCCCGAGGGCAGCGGGGGGCAGTAATGCCGAACCTATTGGAGCTGATTCCAAAACGATGACTTCCTTAGTGGCGCGGGGTTACCAAGGCCCAACCGACATCGAATTGCCGATGTACTGGGGAGGTTTGCCCTTTACCAGTGGCCCCGGTTATTTGGGCGCAGTTGCTTTGTTCCTGTTTGTTTTTGGTTTGTTCACCGTCAAAGGGCCAGTAAAATGGTGGCTGGGCTTTGGGGTCATTTTTACCATGATCCTTTCGCTGGGTAAAAATGATGGCGGGCTCAATAAATTTTTATTTGACAACTTGCCCTTGTTCAATTCATTCCGGGCGCCGAGCTCCGTGTTGAGTGTGACCGCCTTTTTGGTGCCGATGTTGGGCTTTTTGGCCTTAGGACAGGTTTTCAAAACCGATGAAGATCCGAAAAAATTGTTAACTAAACTGTGGATCTCCGCAGGTTTAACAGGAGGTTTGTCCCTGTTTTTTGCCCTACTGGGAAGTAGTTTTTTCAACTTTACTGGCGCCAATGATGCCCAGTTGGCCAGCAGTGGTTTGGTAGCAGCAGACATTGTAGCCGACCGCAAAGCTTTATTCAGTGGCGATGCCTGGCGCAGTT
This sequence comes from Saprospiraceae bacterium, assembly GCA_027486765.1. Lineage (GTDB taxonomy): Bacteria > Bacteroidota > Bacteroidia > Chitinophagales > Saprospiraceae > Haliscomenobacter. Next base: position 18,679 of record JAIXOO010000015.1, on the reverse strand, counting down.
TCTTCCTGATCGCGCTTTGTGCTGGGCTGATTTGGGCCTGGGTGACCAAAAAAATCAACAGTACCATCGCCATCGCAGGGATCGGGTTGTTGACCATTTTTGACGTTTGGGGTGTTGGACGTCGTTATGTAAGTCCAAAAAGTTTTGTTACCAAAACGGATTACCAAAACAACTTCCAGGCTCGCCCGGTTGACTTGGAAATCATCAACAAAGAAAAAGACCTTTACTATCGCGTGCATGAAGTCAAACCCGACGCTTTCCAGTGGGCGATGACTTCGTATTTCCACAAAACCATCGGTGGCTACAACCCTGCCAAGATGCAACGCTACAACGATGTGATCGAGCGTTTCCTGGCACAAGGGGATAAAAAGGTATTGGACATGCTCAATACCAAATACTACATCTTCACTCCAGAGGGACAGCAAGAACCCATGTCGCAGATCAACCCCGGAGCATTGGGGAACGCCTGGTTTGTGGACACACTCCTGATTGCCGAGTCCGACAACATTGAACTAGCCGCCTTGAGTGCCTTTTCACCGGATTCTCAAGCGATTGTACACCAGGAATTCAATGCTTACATCAAGAATTTTGATCCAAATGTAGAAGGGACCATAAAATTGACGAGTTACCACCCTGAAAAACTCAAATACCAAAGCGATAGCCCCAGCGAGCAGTTCGCCGTGTTTTCCGAGATCTGGTACGGCCCCAACAAGGGCTGGAATGCCTATATCGATGGCAAACCCGCTGAACACATCCGGGTCAACTACTTGCTGCGGGGCATGCGGATCCCGGCGGGCAAACACGAAGTGGAGTTCCGTTTTGAACCGGCTTCGTTTGCCAAGGGTAAGGCCATTTCCACTGCGTCCTCGCTCACACTCATCGTAGGGGTTTTGGGGATTGTCGGAACGGGTTTGTGGAAATTCCTGAAAAACCCACCCGCTGAAGAGCCCAAACCGCAACCCAAACCACAACCGCAGCAACCGAAACCAACTACACCAGCTGCACCCCGAACAACGGCGAGTGATAGAAGAGACCCGAAGAAACGGAAGCGGTAGAGACGCAGGGCTGTGCGTCTCCATTACGTGAGACATCAATCGTAGAGACGCACAACCTCAAAATAGAGACGCACGGCCGTGCGTCTCTACAGTCCCTACACAACCTTCCATCCAACACCAACGTTAATTGGTAAATCGATCCTGACCATGCAGTTTTTATACCCGACGTTTTTATGGGCACTTGCCACCCTCGCCATCCCGGTCATCCTGCACCTGTTTTATTTTCGCCGTTTCAAAAAAGTGTACTTCACCAATGTGCGCTTTTTGAAAGAAGTGAAGGATGAAACCAGCATGCGGTCCAAACTGCGCAATTTCCTGGTCTTGGCGGCTCGTTTATTGGCCTTGTTGTTTTTGGTTTTTGCTTTTGCCCAACCCTTTATTCCTCAAAAAACGGCAGTAAAAAAAGGCATCAAAGCAGTCAGTGTCTACATCGACAACTCCTTCAGTATGAGTGCCTCCAGCCAGGATGTGCCCTTATTGGAAAAAGCCAAACAACGCGCAAGGGAAATTGTAACAGCCCATGGTCCAGAGGATCGTTTTCAAATTTTGAGCAATGAGTTCAGTGGCCGCCAGCAGCGCCTCGTGAACAAGGAAGATGCCCTGGCGATGATTGATGAAATCGTACTAGGGCCGGAGGTGCAAATGATGTCCAAGGTTTTAGCCAGACAAAAACAGGCGCTTTCATTGGCCAAATCGGACAACGAGGTTTCTTACCTTATTTCTGATTTTCAGCGCAGTGTAATGGATTTGACTACGTATCAAGATACTCTTTTACCCCTTAACTTTATCCCGCTTCAGTCGGTTCAAGAAAAAAACCTGAGCATCGACAGTGTTTGGTTTGAAGCACCCGTGCGCATGGCCAATCAAACTACCCCATTGTTTGTCAAAATCCACAACCACAGTACCACCCCGGTTGAAAATGCCCGGGTATCACTCAAATATGCCAATGAGATCAAACCCTTGGGTTCACTCAGCATCGGTGCAGGTGGTGATCGGGTAGATACTGTCAACATCACCATTTCCGGCACGGGTTGGCAACGCGCTGAAGTGACTTTGACCGATTATCCGATTCAGTTTGATGACCAGTATTTTTTCAGCTTTTTTGTAGCGGATGAAATCAAGGTTTTGGCCATCAACGAGGCAACACCAAATCGATACCTGCAAGCAGCCATCAATGGATTGCCCTACTTCAAGCTCAGCGATGTGAACAATCAAAACCTGGATTATTCCAAGTTTGTTGATTACCAATTGATCGTATTGAACGACCTAAGCAACGTTTCTTCGGGGATGGGTGCCGAGTTAAAAACATACATCGAAAACGGGGGCAATGTCCTGGTTTTTCCCGGGCGCAATGCCAATCTGGGGACTTACGCCGCCTTTTTGCAAAGTTTCCCCGCCAATACGCCCCAAAGTTTTGAACAAGTCAGCAAAAGTGTAGGGGAAGTCAATCAAGGGGAATTCATCTTTAAAGACGTATTCCTCAACCGCAGCGCGAACCTGCGCCTACCCGCTACCCAGGGGAATTTCACCTTTGGTCGTTTCAATTCCCGCGCCGAAGAGCAACTCCTCTCCTACCGGGATGGCAGCCCTTATTTGTCCAAATACAAACAAGGCAAAGGAAATTTGTACTTGTGTGCAGCTCCTTTAGCTCAGGAGTTCAACAACCTGGTCAACAGCGGGGAGGTGTTTGTCCCGATGTTGTACAAAATGGCCATTTCTGCTGGTACTGACCCACGGATTGCCTACATCATTGGCCGCGACGAACTGCTCGAAGCCGACCATCAGGCCAATAGTGCAGAAATCGTCTACAAAATGAAAGGGGATGCTGGTGAATTTATCCCCCAGCAGCGGGCGGTAGGTGCCAAAGTCTTTTTGACGATGAACAATCAGATCAAAAAGTCCGGCTTCTACGACCTTTTTCTCAATCCCGGCCAAATCAACCACAGTTACGCATTCAATTACAACCGCCGCGAGTCGGCCTTGCAATATTTTAGCCCCGAAGAACTCAGCGCCAAAGTGGGTGAAAATGTCAACGTGATTTCCGCACTCGACACCGCAGTATTGACCGCCCAAATCGAGGAAAACAACCAGGGCACCGTTTTATGGCGCTGGTGCATCATTTTGACTTTGCTTTTTTTGGCGATTGAGATACTTTTGCTGAGATTTTGGAAAGTATAAACCGAGGAAGGAAGGAAAATGAATTTTTTAATCCGCAAAGCCACAGTTGTCGACGCCAACTCCCCTTATCACGGTAAGGTGGTCGATCTATTTATTGAAGGAGATAAAATCACTTCCATTGGCAGCGACCTCAAACGCAATGCCGATCAGGTCATTCAAATGGAGGGGGCTCAGGTATCACCAGGCTGGGTCGACATCGGGGTACAAGTGGGCGATCCGGGTTATGAACACCGGGAAGACCTGCGTTCGGTGAGTGCTGCTGCTGCTGCTGGAGGGTTCACCACCATTGGTGCCCAACCCAACACCTTACCGGCCGTAGATGGGAAAACCGAAGTGAGTTACCTCAAACAATTCAGTCGGGGCAAATTGGTAGACATTCTCCCCATCGGAGCCATCACCAGCAAATGCCAGGGCAAAGACATCACCGAGATGATCGACATGCACTTCGCTGGAGCCATAGCTTTTTCGGATGGCAACCACGCCATTGCCGACAATGGGATGATTTTGCGGGCACTGGAATACGTCAAAGCCTTCGGCGGCATCGTCATCAACCAGCCTTTGGATCGTACCCTGGCTTTTGAAGGGCAAATGCACGAAGGGGTAGTGAGTACTTCACTGGGTATGAAAGGTATTCCCAATCTGGCTGAAGACCTGATGGTGCAGCGCGATATTTATTTGGCGCAATACGCCGATTCCCGGCTGCACCTCGCCAATCTGTCCTCCCAATTTGCGGTAGATCTGGTGCGCCAAGCCAAAGCCAAGGGCCTCAAGGTCAGTTGCTCCGTAGCTGCCCTCAATCTGGCTTTCGATGACCGTTCCCTAGTTGAATTTGACAGCGGTTTTAAAGTACTTCCGCCCCTGCGCAGCAGCGAAGACATTGAAGCCCTCAAGCAAGGGCTCAAAGACGGAACCATCGATTTGATTGGTTCCAACCACGTTCCACTGGAAGAAGAAGCCAAAAAACTGGAGTTTCCATATGCCGATTTTGGGGCCATTGGCCTCGAAACCACTTATGCTTTAATCAATACACATTTGGAAGGTGTCCTTTCACAAACTGAGTTGGTCGAAAAACTAGCTACCAATCCCCGCAGAATCTTCAATTTAGAGGAAGTTATCGTGCGTGAGGGTGCTAAAGCCAACTTAACTGTGTTTCATCCCCATGAAAAATGGACGGTTCAGGCGAAAGATATTCGCTCCAAGTCTATGAATTGTCCACTCCTCGGCCACACTTTAAAAGGCCGGGTAATCGGGGTCATCAACAATGGGCAGTGTTTTATGAGTTGAGTTGGTGGTGAATAGAATGATAGCGCGATAATGTCAACACCGTATTTCGCACATTTTTTATTCCATAACCAAAAATTTCAACTCCTTATGAGCTCACTTGACGATTTCAAGCATGATTCAAATGCATCTAACACTCCCATAGCAGTACGCTTTGGAATGATTGTTTCTGTAGTTTTGATCGTACTCAGTTTGCTATTTTTCATTTCGGGCATTAGTGATCCGAGCAACCCCAATAGCGCAGCATCATGGATTAGTACTTTACTCAATTTTTCGATCATTATCATTGGTCTTGTCCTTGCCGTTCGCCAACATAGAGAAGAAAATCTCAGTGGTTTGATAAGTTTTGGTAAGGCCTTCGGAACCTCCTTCAAAACTTTGATGATCATTACCCTCGTTCAGGCTATCTGGGTGTACGTATTTATGGCTTTCATCGCCCCTGATATGTTGGACGAGATATTTAATGCTTCTATGGAAAAAGCCATTGGCGACGCTGAAGCTAAAGGTCAGGACCCTGAACAAGTGATTCAAGGGATGAACATGATGAAATGGGTTTTCACCCCTCCGTTGTTCGCGGTTATTGTGCTAGTCCAATTTACTTTTCTTGGGACTATTTTTTCTTTGATTATCGCAGCCTTAATGAAAAAAGAACCCCAGAATTCTTAAGAAAAATTTTCAAAGCAGATTCTAGGCATTATGTTTGAGGGTCAAAACCAAAGCTGATCCAATGCAAAATTCTAGAATCATAAAAATGGGTAGTATAGCAGGAGTCGCAGTAGTGCTGTGGCTCCTGCTGTTTTATTTTATGGACAAAAAATTGTATTTCCACCCTGGAGTGCAATGGGGTGTTTTGCCCATTTACGCATTGGCCATGTACCTCGCTTGTCGTGGCGAGGCCCGCCAAAACACCGAATTGTACGCCTGGCAGCCCGCCTTGCGCACTGCTTTTGGCACTTTTGTCGTTACCCACCTGATTGCCCACGTATTTTACTTCGTACTTTTGAAGTTTATTGATCCCGGAATGATAAATTTGCAGGCCGAACTCTTCAGCGAAGGGCTCGAACGCAGCAAAAACCTGCTGGGTGAAGAAAATGCCTGGAAAATGAAAGACCAGTACCAAGCTGAAGATTATATCCCCACTTTCCAAAAATCGGCTTTCGCCTTTACTTTTGGTTTGATCGGTGGATTCATCATGGCTTTGGCAGTAGCCTGGTCAACTTACGGAAAATCGGGATTCAAGACCGAGTAAACACTCAAGCATCGTCATGAACATTTCTCTAGTTATCCCTTTGCTCAACGAAGAAGAATCCCTGCCCGAACTGGAAGCCTGGATCCGCCGTGTGATGGATGCCAACGGCTACAGCTACGAAGTCATCCTGGTTGACGATGGCAGTACCGACGCGTCCTGGAAAGTCATTGAGCAACTGCGGGCCCAAAACCCCAACATCAAAGGCATTAAATTCCGGCGCAATTACGGCAAATCCGCAGGTTTACATTCTGGTTTTCAGGCCGCCAATGGCGACGTAGTCATCACCATGGACGCCGACTTGCAGGATAGTCCAGATGAGATCCCCGAGTTGTACCACCTGATTGCCAATGAAGGCTACGACCTGATTTCTGGTTGGAAAAAAAAGCGCCACGACCCTCTTTCCAAAACCGTTCCCTCCAAGTTCTACAACTGGGTCGTCCGCAAAGTAAGCAAAATCAACCTCCACGACTTCAACTGCGGGCTCAAAGCCTATAAAAACGAAGTGGTTAAAAATGTGGAAGTGTATGGTGATATGCACCGATTCATTCCCCTTTTGGCCAAATGGGCAGGGTTCAAAAAGATTGGTGAAAAAGTGGTGGAACACCGTGCCCGCAAGTACGGCTATTCCAAATTTGGCTGGACCCGTTTGTTCACTGGTTTTCTGGATCTACTTTCGGTGGTTTTTGTGGGTCGATATGGCAAAAAACCCATGCAGTTTTTTGGCACTTCAGGCTTGGTCGTTTTTATGGCGGGCTTTGTATCCGTTGCTTTCATTGGGTTATCCAAAATGTATGACGTCATCAACAACGTTAAACGCGCCCCTCTCATCGCCGAAAATCCCTGGTTTTTCTTTGCCCTCACCTGTATGATCATCGGTACCCAGCTTTTTTTGGCGGGTTTCGTGGCCGAATTAGTGAGTCGCAGTGCCCCCAATCGCAACAACTACATCGTTGAAAAAGTGCTCGGAGAGCTCGAAATCGAAGAATAATGCAAAAAGTACATTTGGTAAGTGGCGGCTGTGGTTTTGTGGGCCGTAATATGGTCAAAAGACTCTTCAACAAAACCCAGGATAAAGTCATTTTTATCGACGACTTGTCGGTAGGCACCCATCCCACCACCTGGTTGGCTGCCCCGCAAGGACGCAGCATTGGCAACGCTACGTTTTTCGGAGCGGATGAGCGTTTGTTGTTCATTCAGGATGATTTTCGCAATGTCCTGCGTGGTTTGCACGATGCGCCCAGTTTTTTTGCGCCCTTCGGCTGGCAAGTGGAAAAACTCAGCGATGTATTCCATTTTGCTGCCATCGTAGGTGGCCGCGCCAAAATTGACGGAGATCCGATGATGGTTGCGCTGGACTTGTCCATTGATGCTGAGTTCTTTTACTGGATTTGTCGCCACAAACCCGAGCGGGTCTTGTACCCAAGCTCCAGCGCCGCTTACCCGGTTGACCTGCAAACGGAAAGTGACGCCATCGCCCTTAGCGAAAAAGACATCAACTTCGACCGCATGGGCAAACCCGATATGACCTACGGCTGGAGCAAATTGACGGGTGAATACCTGGCTCAGATCACTGCTCAATACTATGGGGTAAAAGTGACCTGCATCCGCCCCTTCAGCGGCTACGGCGAAGACCAGGACCTCTCCTACCCCATTCCCGCCATTGCAGCGCGTGCGGCGCGCAAGGAAGATCCCTTTGAAGTGTGGGGCAGTGGCAACCAAGGCCGCGATTTTGTGCACATCGACGATGTGTTGGATTGTGTGGAAGTTGCGATGGGTAAAATTCACGACGGAACGGCGATCAACATCGGGATGGGACGCCTAAGCAGTTTCCGCGAAATCATTGAGGTTTTTTGCAGTTTTGCCGGGTATAAACCAACCATCAAACCCTTGTTGGATAAACCTGTGGGGGTTCACTCCCGTTATTGCAATATGGATTTTGTGAAGGAAACCCTAGGCTGGGAAGCAAAAATCAGCTTGGAGGAAGGTTTGCGTCGGGTGTATGATGAGGCAATTAAAAAATCGTAACATAAACTCTAGGAAATTTGAATATCAATCAGTTGATGATTTTCTTTTTTTGAGTTCAGAGTTCCGAATACATGACTTACGAGTTTTGAAGTGAGCTACCGCAGCGACTTAGGCCAAGGTTGTGTCTAAGTCGCTGCGGTAGCTCACTTCAAAACTCATGTTCTCATGTATTCGTTACTCTTAACTCAAAAAAGCCTTGAGCCAAAATTATCAGATACTGTATCAATTTCTTGATAATCAATCTACTTCAAGTCTTATGAAAATAGTTTGTTTCGGTCCTGGCCCAAAATTCAAAGGAGGCATTTCCAATTACAACACCTCCCTGGCTCGTGCTCTGGACAAAATCCCGGGCACAGAAGTCCACATCGTGTCCTGGACTCAGCAATACCCCGCCATTATCCCCCGCGAGTTTGTAGACAAGTCCAGCCAGATGGATTTGTTGGAAGGCAGCAAAATCAAAGTCAAATACATCACCAACTACAACAACCCCGTGAGTTGGTATGAAACCTACCGCTATATCCTGAGTTTAAAACCCGACAAGGTGGTATTTCAGTGGGCCATCGCCATACAAGGACTACCCATCGGGCGCATCGTCAGTTGGTTGCGGCAACATCCCGAGATCGAAGTCATCCTAGATCTCCATTTTGTCATCCAAAAGGAGAACAGCAGCATCGACAAGTTTTTCACCAAAATGGGGATTGGCAAAGCCAAAACCTACATCGTGCACGCCCTAAAAACCTTTAATGAGCTCAAAACCCTCTACCCCCATCGGCAGTTTGATTTGAGCTACGAGGGCCAGCGCAGTACGGATAAAACGGTCCAAACCGTCCTCAAACTTTACCACCCCATCTACGATTTGTTTCAACCCAAAGCAGATTTTGATGTGGAAGGCTTCAAAAAAGAACATGGTTTGCGCAAGCACGTCTTCCTCTTTTTTGGCTTTATCCGCAAATACAAAGGTTTGCATCACGTGATTCCGGCTTTCCAAAAAGTGGCCGCTAAGCGCGATGATGTCTCCCTGCTGATTTGTGGGGAATCTTTTTGGCAAACCCTGGACAATACCAAGTGGAGCACCAAAATCAAAAATGCATTGTTCGGTTTGGCTAAAAAAATAGTCCTCCGCCAAAGTGACGATGAACGACAGTACAACCCACTGGCCTTGATCGACGAGTTGAATTTGCGCGACCGTGTGGCGGTATTCAATACCTTTATTCCCAACGAAGACGTCCACAAATACTTCCAGGTGGCCGATTGTGCGGTGCTGTTTTATGAATATGCAACCCCGTCGGGCATTGAGTCCCTGAGTTATAACTTTGCCTTGCCCCTGGTTGCCACCAAAGTTGGCCATTTTCCCGAAACCATCCAGGAAGGCTTTAGTGGGTACCTGGCCGAGGCAGGTGATGTAGATTCCATGGCGGCACAAATGTTGCGCTTCCTGGATGAACCTATCCCAAGGGAAAATATCCGGGAGAAGACCAAGGAGTTGAGTTGGGAAAATTACGCTAAAGTGATAATGCACGCATAAATGAACATCCATCCGCTGATCCAGACCCGCATTGCCTCCCACCTGTACACTGTCACTATGCTACACGAGCAAGAGGACCTGCTGGAGCGTGCCCATCAAATGGCCAGTACCTTTTTGGAAGCCTTTAAAACGGGGCATAAAGTGCTGTTTTGTGGCAATGGCGGCAGTGCAGCAGATGCCCAGCACCTAGCTGCGGAGCTTTCCGGGCGGTACTATTTCGATCGTCCCCCCTTGTACGCCGAAGCCCTGCACGTCAATACTTCTTATTTGACCGCTGTAGCCAATGACTATGGGTACGAAGAGGTTTACGCTCGGATGTTGCGGGCTATGGGCAGTAAAGGGGATATTTTGGTAGCGATGTCTACTTCTGGCAATTCTCCTAATGTGCTTAAAGCCATTGAAGCAGCCCGAGAACAATCCATGACCGTCATCGGAATGACGGGAATGGAGGGAGGAAAAATGGCCAATTTGTGCGACATCCTCATCAATATTCCTTCCAAAGACACGCCCCGCATCCAGGAATGCCATATGTTGATCGGGCATATCGTGTGTGAGATCGTGGAGAAAGAATTGTTTGCCCAACCAAAACGCTAAGCATGCCCAGTCCGGTTTTACCCAGCGCTTTTTCTGACCAAATGTTGCAGCAATTGGGTGATACCGATTACGAGGCATTCGTGCAAGCGCTTTCCTCCTCCACTCCCGTCAGCATCCGCCGAAATCCTTTTAAATTAAAAAATTGGCCGGAAAATTCAGACGGAGTAAAATGGAATAACGAAGGAATTTACCTTACTGAGCGGCCTGTTTTCACCCTAGATCCTCGTTTACACGGCGGTGCGTATTATGTGCAGGAAGCTTCCTCAATGTTGCTGTCCGCGGTGTTGCCTCAGGTCATTGATGTAAACCAGCCTTTAAAAGTATTAGACCTTGCCGCTGCACCGGGAGGAAAAAGCACCCTGTTGGCTGCCACAATATCTCCTGACAGTTTGTTGATCAGCAATGAGGTGATCAAGTCCCGCTACCAAATTCTCCGGGAAAACCTCTGCAAATGGGGCTACCCCAACGTGTTGTGCTCCAACCAGGACAGCCGGGAATTCGCACCCTTGCAAGGCCAATTTGACCTGGTTTTGCTCGATGCGCCCTGCTCCGGCGAAGGTTTGTTCCGCAAAGACCCCAATGCCGTGAACGAATGGTCGCCCGAACACGTGCAACATTGCTCGGCCCGCCAAAGGCGCATCCTGGCCGAGGCCAGTCCCTTGCTCAAACCGGGTGGTATCCTCATCTATTGCACCTGTACCTACAATGAGTTCGAAAACGCGCTGAATGTAGCCTGGTCTCAGGATAACCTCGAATTGAGCCCGATCCCCCTGTCATTTCCAGCCGAATGGGGCGTCCAGGCCCGCGATTTTGGCTACCAGTGTTATCCACATCGCGTGCAGGGAGAGGGTTTTTTCATCGCGGCCATGCGTCAGGAGAAGCATTACCCGGTGCTCAAATCAACTCCAACGAAAGGATTTTGGAAAAATGCACCCCGCAAAAACGTAGACTTTTTAAAAAAATGGGTCAAATCCAGTGCTGAGTTGTTGGTGCTGGAAAGTCCGCATGGGGAACTGGCGGCTGTTCCACAGGCTTGTGCTGAATTTTTTCAGGAGCTTAGTCCATACCTACGGCGTTGGGACCCTGTTTTGGAATTAGGGGCCTTAAAACATACGGATTTTATCCCTGCTCCTGCTTTGGCTTTGAGCACAGTTGTTCATCCCGACTTACCCAACACTACCCTTGATCTTCCGGCTGCCTTAAAATACCTGCGCAAAGAAGTGATAGAACTGCCTGATTCCCCAGATGGTTGGGGCCTGGTCAATTACGAAGGCATCAACCTGGGCTGGGTCAAAAACATCAAAGGCCGGGTTAATAATTATTTTCCGAAGGAGTGGAGAATAAGAATGGGTGGGAGTGTGTAGTGTGATGGTGTGGGTGTGTTGGCCTTCCATTCCCTGAAATAAGGCAATCATTTGATAACCGATTGAATCCAGGTATATGACGTAGACACCCGAGTAAAAACGCTAATGTCTCCGTAATCACTTTTTTTGTGCCCGGGTACAGGATCTGTTGCCCCGCCGGATAGCACCCCTGCCAATTCCCATACACTTCCATTTTTCACAAACAAAGGCCCTCCGCTGTCACCTTCTACCGTAGCACCTTCCAGATTCACTGCTCCGGCACTGCTGGTACCTGCACCTAATATACCTTCGTCTGCATTGACAATGTTATCCCCTAGAGCATTAATCGCTCCGATTGGGTCATCAAAATCAAAAGCCAACAAGCCTCCTAAATACACCGTGGTTTCATGCGTGGTTTTTAAGCCTTCGACCTTTCGATCCAGGATGTTTTCTATGGTGTGTTTTTTTGATTCCAGATTAGGATTTTGTCCTGGTGCCTGGGAATAATCGCCAAATCCACAAAACCAAATGGTACTGCCCAGCGATTCCGTGCTGGTGGAGTGAAGTTTCACTGGCGTGATCGAGGTGATGGGGCTGGCCAATTTGACCAGGCATAAGTCATTGGCGTGTTGAAAATCCTGATTACCGTGCAGCCAGGTTGGATGAATGACAATTTGGGATACGGAATAGGTTTGGGTAGGGGTGTTGGGATCATCCCCTATTTTTATGGTGATGCCCTTTACTGGTGCTGGCTTTTTTTGTTCACTGGCATCATAAAAATTGTGTGCCGCAGTGAGTATCCATTGTGGCGCGATCAAAGTACCCGAGGCGATGTACTCTGCTTTGGCGCTGCCATCCAAACTGTAACTGAAAGCAATTACTGCCTTAAAATTGGGCAAAGCAGGATTATTAGCTGCTGCAACCGCTTCATAATCAGCTAAATTTTTGTCCTGCCGAATTCCAAACGCTACGCCAAAATCATCATCAAAACTTTCATCATCCTGACAAGAATAAAGCAAAAAAATGGAGGCAAAAAGCAGGCAATAAAATGGCGCTTTGATGTTCATGTTGAAGTGAATTAAGAATTTTGCTGGAAATTCAATTATGTTTCCATAAAAGTAATGGAACAATCGCAAATTAATTGGACAGTAGAAAAATTCTCCGTAAATTAGCAGGCAACCTGATATTAAAAACACCCATCAGGCACCCAAAATCGCATCACCTACAAAAATCGCTCATCATGTCAACGCCTCCATTCCGTGCGGATCACGTGGGAAGTTTATTGAGAACCAGTGCCGTAAAAGAAAATCGCCTGCGCTGGAAAAAAGGAGAAATCTCAGCCGCTGAATTGCGCGCCATCGAAGACGCAGCCATTGCAGACACCGTCAAAAGGTTGGAAGCGACCGGCATTCAATCCATCACCGACGGCGAATTCCGACGCGATTATTTCCACCTCGACTTCCTCAAGGAACTGGATGGAGTAACTGTCACCGGGGGCATCGAAAGCAATCCCAATGCCAAAGCTGCTGAAGATGGTTTCAAACCACCCGTAGTGAGTGTAACTGGCAAACTCAAACACCAGCACGACATCCAGGTGGCCGACTTCAAATACCTCCAATCCGTCGTTACCCGTACGCCCAAGGTGACTATTCCTTCGCCGACCATGGTTCATTTCCGGGGTGGCCGCCAGTCTATCGACATCAATTCCTATCCTGATATGGATTTGTTCTTCCATGACCTGGCAGCAGCTTATCGGGAGGAAATTGACCATCTTTATGCGGCTGGTTTGCGCTATTTGCAACTAGATGATACCAACCTCGCTTACCTCTGCGATCCAAAAATGCGCGCAGCTGCCGCCGAGCGTGGTGAAGACCCCAATGAACTGCCCAAAACCTACGCGGCTTTGATCAATGCTGTGATTGACAATCGGCCTGCGGACCTGCGGGTGGGCATCCACCTTTGTCGGGGCAACTACCGCAGCACCTGGTTTGCGGAGGGTGGTTATGAGCCTGTGGCGGAAGTTTTGTTCAACGAAATCAATGTAGATGGTTACTTCCTGGAGTATGACGATGAGCGCTCCGGCGATTTTGCACCACTGCGTTTTGTGCCTAAAAATAAAATGGTGGTCTTGGGGATAGTATCTTCCAAAATCGCCCAGTTGGAAAGCATGGATGACTTGTGCAAGCGCATCGACGAAGCTGCTCAGTATGCTCCGCTGGAGAACTTATGTGTGAGTCCTCAATGTGGTTTTTCGTCCACGCACCACGGCAATCAGATGACCCACGATGACCAGTGGCGCAAGCTGGAATTGGTAGTGAATACGGCCATCAAAGTTTGGGGAAATCCATAAACCTCCTAAATTTTCTCGATCATGAAAAATCTACTCTGCTTTTTCTTGCTGCTGGGCTCCATCGGTCTTTTTGCTCAAAATGGTGTCGCCAAAATTGACACGGGTAGCATCAAAGGCGCCAAATACCGCATCCTTTTTCCTGACAACTGGAAAGGAAAACTGGTCATGTATGCGCATGGCTACGAGTTCATGGGCGCAAGTCCCCGACAAAGCCAAAATCCAGGGTTTGTCTCCAACATGAGACCTTTTCTTGAACGTGGATTTGCCGTAGCCGCTTCGGATTATTCCAAACAAGGTTACGCCATTCCTCAGGGGATCGAGGACACCGAAGCACTGCGCAACTACTTCGTCAAAACCTACGGAAAGCCCGACTCAACCTTTATGGTAGGCCATTCCATGGGCGGTGGCATTACGCTGGGTATTCTGGAAAACTACAGCCAAGGTTATTTGGGGGGGTTGCCACTCTGCCCACTTTCGAGCAGACCTTATTTGCAGGTGCGCAAAGAGTTTGATTTATATGCTACGTTTAATGGCCTGTTTCCAGGGATCGCTTCAAAATTCTCCGACATTTTTGATTTGAACAAACCGGTAGCAGCCATGTCTTTTGGGGAAATGATGCCCAAAGTTGCCGCGATTCGCAAAGCCATTGTGGCCAAAGATTCCTTGTTGGGCCTGGCTGTAGCGAAACGTTTTGACCTCAAATTTGACGACTTGCCCTTCACCTTGATGTTTAGTGAAAACGTCTTGCGCGACGTGGCCCAAAAAGCCAAAGGCAACCCTTTTGACAATACCAATACGGTGTACAGTGGCTTTCCAAATGACAAAGAGGTGAACCTGAAAGCGGAGCGACTCGCCGCTACACCCGGGGCTGACCAATTGTTTGTGGCCTACGACCGCACCGGGAACGTGGACAAGCCGATCGTGTTGATGCATACTTTGTACGACCAGTTGATCCCGCCTACTTATGCGGTGACCAATTACGAAAACATGCTTCAGGGACGTGGAAAAAGCCAGTTTTTGACGGTGTTGTACACCAATGGGCAGGCGCATTGCCAGTTTACACCACAACAGACCGGAGTCGCTTTTGATGCCTTGCGGAGCTGGGTGAAGACGGGGAAGAAGGCGCAGGCGAGGTTTTTGGAGTAGAGCTTGCTTTCTGTGGTGTTTCTTAAGTGTCTAAGGTTTCTTAGGTGGTAAGCTTTTTTTCACCACCTAAGAAACCTTAGACACTTAAGAAACACCTAGTAGTGGGGCAAAAATAAGTGCTCCTTAATCATTTTCTTTGAGGTTATCCAATATTTTACCAATCGAACCGCGAAAAACCTCTTTTTCTTTGATTTTGAGCTTTTTAAGCAATTTTTCTTCAAACACATCCATTGCCGCGTTGCAGATTTCCAGCACCTCTTTTCCTTTCTCAGTGAGGGTAATGCGTAGGATACGTTTGTGATTGGGATCGGTATTTCTTTCCAGTAAGTCTTTGCGTTGCAAGGTCGTCACCACTTCATTCATGGATTGAGGGGTCATCAAAAAGCGCCGCGACAATTGGGCTGAGGACAAATCGGTTTCGTTGTCCCCCACAAAGTTGAGGATGATGAACTGGGAAGGAGTAATCTCGTACGCGCCTAAAATTTTGATCATGTTGGCGGTTACTTCTGTTTCCAGGCGTTTGATCAAATAAATGGTTCTTGCAGGCATACCAATTGGTTAAGGGCTTTTCGCAAAAATAGAAAAATAGACCACAGCGTAAACTAAAGTACGAAATCCATTTTTAATTTTGTTAAATTTGTAAGGTAGCCTTAATCTCACTCTTGCAAATTTCTGCATCACCGTCAATCATCAAAAAAGCATGGCCGAAAAAACCTTCTCGCGCCGCAATCTGGACTTCATTCTGTTTGAAACCTTGCAGGTAGAAAGCCTCCAACAATTTGATTATTTCAAGGCTCACGACCGGGAAACCTACGGATTTACTCTGGACATCGCCAGCGACCTCGCCAAACAAATCATGCAGCCCGCCTATCAGGAATCCGATCGGCAGCAGCCGGAATTGGTCGATGGGCAGGTCAAAGTCCATTCCAGTGTACACAGTTTCATCAAGGCCTTCAGCGAAGCGGGGCTGATCGCCGCACCCTTCTCCGAAACCTGGGGGGGCATGCAACTCCCCAAAACCATTGCCTCCGCCGCCGAATTCATCATGGGTAGTGCCCACAATAGTTTGGTGATGTACAGTGACTTGTGCAAAGGAGCAGCGAACCTGATTTACACATTTGGCAATGAAGCACAGAAGGCCCTGTTTTTGCCCAAAATGTTGTCTGGCGAATGGATGGGCACCATGTGCCTAACCGAACCTCAGGCAGGTAGTTCGCTCTCAGATGTGACTACAGCAGCTAGTCCGCAACCCGATGGGACTTATTTGATCAAAGGGCAAAAAATCTTCATTTCCGCTGGAGATCAGGATGTGACCGACAACATTGTGCACCTCGTTCTCGCTCGGGTAGATGGTGCACCCAAAGGCACCAAAGGGATTTCCTTATTCGTTGTGCCAAAAAAACGCCTGAACGATACCGGGGCTTTGGAAGACAACGACGTGGTTTCCATCGGAATTTACCACAAGATGGGGCAAAAGGCTACCCCAGCCATGCACCTGGAATTTGGGGCACAAAACAATTGCGTTGGGTACCTTTTGGGCGAGATGAATCGCGGTTTGCCCCAGATGTTTTTGATGATGAACGGGGCTCGGCTCGGCGTCGGCATGGGTGGGATTCACATCGCTTCGGCAGCCTACTATGCTTCCTTGCAATACGCCCATGAACGCCCCCAGGGTCGACGTTTGAATAAAAAAGAAGCAGTGGTTGAACCCGCAGTGTCGATCATCCAACACCCCGATGTACGGCGAATGTTGTTTTTGCAAAAAGCCATTGTGGAAGGTGGTCTGAGCCTGGTGCTGCAATGTTACCTGTACCTGGATTTGGAAAAAGTCCACGCCGACGAGCCCGAGCTCAAAAAGCACTACAATCAACTGCTGGAATTGCTCACCCCGGTGGCCAAAACTTTTGGGGCGGAGATGGGCTTTGTTGCGGTCAACCAAGGTTTACAAGTGTTGGGCGGCTACGGTTATACCGAAGACTTTCCCTTGGAACAACTGGCCCGCGATGTGCGCATCATGAGTTTGTACGAAGGGACTACGGGCATCCAGTCCCAAGCCTTATTGGGTCGACAAGTAGTAGGCAATCAGGGTAAAACCCTGGTAATCTGGTACAACGAAGTGGGCAAAACCATCCATCCTGCCGAACATGAACCCACCTTGAGTCCTTACTGGGAAGCACTGATGGCCTCCCTGCGCCAATTCCAAAAAGTCACCGCACATCAATTCAAATTGGCCGCCGAAGGCGACATGGAAGTGTTGCTGGCTGACGCCAATTTGTATATGGAAGCCTTTGGCATTTTGAATGTGGCCTGGCAATGGTTGCTCCAGGGCATTGTGGCGACTGAAGCACTCAAAAAGGGCAGAATCCAGGGTGAAGAGCTAACTTTTTACCAATCCAAAATCGAAACCCTGCGCTTTTATTTCCACTACGAATTGCCGCGTTTGCAAGGTTTGTACAGCAGGCTACAGGAGGACATTCACCTCACTATTTTTGACGAAGAAAGTGAGTTTTTAATCTGAGCATTATGAAAATCATCATTGCGGGGGCCGGTATTGGGGGCCTGACTGCCGCCCTTTGCTTCCACGAAGCGGGCTTTGAAGTCGAAATATTTGAATCGGTCAAAAGTGTAAAACCCCTCGGAGTGGGCATCAATCTCCTGCCCCATTCGGTACGGGTATTGACCAATCTGGGCATTGATGACCAAATTGCCGAATCTGCCGTAGAAACCAGCGATTTGGTTTACGCCAACAAGTATGGCCAAATCTTTTGGGAAGAGCCCCGTGGACGTTTCGCTGGCTACAAATGGCCGCAATTTTCCGTCCATCGAGGTACTTTACAAATGTTGCTTTTGAAAGAGGTGGAAAGGAGATTGGGGGCGGATTGTATCAAAACGCAACACCATTTGTCGGCTTTTGAAGAAACTCCACATGGAATCTCTGCCACTTTTATCAACCGGGAAACGGGTGAGCTACAAGCCCAAGTTAAAGGCGATTTGCTGATTGGGGCCGATGGCATCAACTCGGTACTGCGTCAACTTTTGTATCCAAGCGAAGGGGAGATAAAATACTCGGGCAATGTCCTGTATCGAGGCACTACACTGATGAAACCCTTCATGAATGGTACTTCGATGGTGATGATCGGGCACATGGGGCAAAAAATGGTGGTTTACCCCATCAAGTCTGAGCTCAATAGCGATGGTCTACAACTGGTCAATTGGGTAGGCAACCTGCGCGAAGGAGCCGATTACCAACTCAAAGTGCGCGACTGGAACCGACACGCCGACAAAGAAAGGTTGCTGCGCGTTTACGAACCCTGGCAATTCGATTGGTTGGATGTACCCAGGATGATCGCCGGGGCCGAAAGCATCTATGAATTCCCCATGTCGGATCGCGACCCCTTGCCGCGCTGGACTTATGGGCGGGTGACCCTCCTGGGTGACGCCGCACATCCGATGTACCCGATTGGTTCCAATGGCGCTTCGCAAGCCATTCTGGATGCTGACGCTCTCACCAATGCTTTGATTGAGGAGCCCGATTGGAGAAGTGCGTTGGCGCGTTACGATGCCGAACGGGTGCCCGCTACCGCCAACGTGGTTTTACAAAACCGCCAAAAAGGCCCCGATTTTATCATGGATTTGATGGAAGAGCGCTTCCCGTTGGGTTTTACTCCAGATCAAATTCCCCTCGAAGAACTAGCCGGAATTATGGAGCAATACAAACAAATTGCGGGCTTTGACATCAAATCTTTGAACGCCAAAATGTAGCGACCATGAGGATTTCTCTTTTTAGGGACGGAAATGAAATAAAGTTACAAAATTGCCTTGGCTATTTTTTGATTTGGCAAGGCACGACGAAGGCGCATAGCAGGTCTACGCAACTGAGGAGTAACGCAGCAAAATCAAAAAAGAGTCGGGCAAATTGTAACTTTATTTTAT
>JAIXOO010000273.1 GCA_027486765.1 Saprospiraceae bacterium | reverse complement strand
GCCAATCGCATTGGTTTCAAAAACTACGGTGGGCCTTTCTCGCTGATCGAGTTAAAAGTAATTCAAGAGGTCATCACGTTGGTGGTCTTTTCCATATTTACCCTTGTGGTATTCAAAACTGAAACGTTCCGCGTGAATCATATCATTGGTTTTGTCTTTTTGGTACTTGCGGTTTATTTTATTTTTAAAAAGTAGCCACAAAGGTACTAAGGGACTAAGGGACATTTTAACCTGCTTTGTGACTTAGTGTCTTTGTGGCAATAAAGTTATGACTGCATCAATCAATCGATTGCAATCTCCTAGAGCATGATTGGGATCGAACAATTGTTCAATGCTTGTACTGCTCAGGTGTTTACCAACAATTGAGTCGGCTATAGCGAGTACTTTCAAGTGTATCTGTGTTGAAGCTACCTGCTTACATAGGCCTTCAACGTGCTCGTGTGCGGCCGCTTTCCCCATTTTTTCAGCCAAGGCCAAGGACAGGTTTTCGGCATAAATCAGGCCATTGGTCAATTCCAGGTTCCGCAACATGCGCTGGGTATCTACCTCCAAACCATTGGTCATATGCAGTGCTTGTTGCAAAGCACCTGCGGTTATTTTGCACAATTCAACCAATGGTAACCATTCAGCATGCCATAGCCCAGTGGCGCGTTCATGATCCTGTGGCATGGATTGAAAAAGTGTAGCAATAAAGGCTGGACTACGCTGCGCAGCCGCTAAAATGGCTACACAGCCCACCGGGTTCCGCTTGTGGGGCATGGTGGAAGAGCCTCCTTTGCCTGCGCTGCTGGGTTCAAATACTTCGGCTACTTCGGTTTGCATGAGGAGACTGATGTCTTTGGCGATTTTGCCAAGGTTCCCAGTCAAAATGCCCAGGGTGCTGGCTAATTCGACTAAACGGTCGCGTTGAGTGTGCCAGGATATGGGCGGCAAAGCCAAATCCAATTTTTGCGCTAACGTGTGTGCGACAGGCAATGCTTTATCACCAAAACCCGCCAGCGTTCCTACGGCTCCTCCAAATTGTAGCACCAAATTGTGCTGCAACACCTGTTCAATTCGCTGCGTAGAACGGATCAAACCATCCATCCAGGTCGCGACTTTGTAGCCAAAGGTGATGGGCCGTGCATGTTGCAAAAAGGAGCGTCCGGCCATGATGCTGTGGCGGTGAGTTTCGGCCAGTTGATAGAGTTGATTTAAGAGTTGTTCTAAATCTTTTTGGATCAAAAGCAAAGCGGCTTTGACCTGTAATACCAAAGCGGTATCGATTACGTCCTGGCTGGTAGCGCCAAGATGGACATATTTGGAGGCTTCAGGGTCGAGCTTTTTGACCGCTGCGGTCAGTTGTTTAACCAGCGGAATATTGGGATTACCAGCCAGACCGATGGCGGGGATCAGGCTAGGAATATCGATGTGATCCAGGGTACAACATTGGGTGATGTGGTCAGCGGCAGCTTGGGGAATCATTCCTTCTTCGGCCTGAGCTTGAGTCAGGGCAGCTTCAAAGCGAAGCATGGCACTGAGGTAGGCTTCAGCGCTGAACAAGGCATTGACTTCCGCTTTGTAAAAAAGAGATTCGAATAATGATTCCATGTGTTGCTTTTCTAAGGTGCTTCTTAAGTGCCTTAGGTTTCTAAGGTGGTGAAAATATGCTTAGCTTTTCTTTTTTCACCACCTTAGAAACCTAAGACACTTAAGAAACACTTTAGTTAGATTGTAATCATACTCTTTCAATAATCACCGCATACCCCTGCCCTACTCCGATACACATTGTCGCCAGCGCATACCGCTTTTGCTGCTTTTGCAATTCCAGCGCAGCGCTATACGTAATCCGAGCTCCCGACATCCCCAGCGGATGCCCCAAGGCAATAGCCCCACCATTCGGATTGATGCGTGGATCATCATCATCCAACCCTAAACTGCGAATACAGGCCAAGGACTGAGCCGCAAAAGCTTCATTGAGTTCGATGATGTCGATGTCATTTAGGCTCAAACCAGCTTTTTGCAAGGCTTTTTGTGTAGCAGGTACCGGGCCAATGCCCATGATGCGTGGCTCTACACCTACTACTGCTGAGGCCACAATACGGGCTTTAGGCACAAATCCCTGTTCTTTGACTGCTTTTTCCGAAGCCAACATGACCGCGATGGCCCCATCGTTCAAGCCGGAGGAGTTTCCCGCAGTGACCGATCCGCCCTCTTTTTTGAAAGCTGGGCGCAATTGGGCGAGTTTTTCTACCGTTGTTCCTCCTTTGATGAATTCGTCCTGAGCAAACAATTGGGTGTCGCCCTTACCAACGCTGATTGGAACCGGGACAATTTCTTCCGCAAAACGACCCGCAGACTGAGCTTTGGCCGCTTTCATTTGGGAATTGTTAGCAAATTGATCCTGAGCGTCCCGGCTGATCTTGTGGATTTCCACCAGGTTTTCAGCTGTAATCCCCATGGCATCGGTGCCGTACATAGCCTGCATGCGGGGATTGACGAAGCGCCAGCCAAAACTGGAGTCGTACATCTGAGCGTCAGTCCCGAAGGGTTTAGCACTTTTGGAGATGACGTATGGACCGCGGGTCATGTGCTCCACACCGCCTGCGATAAACACGTCGCCATCACCGATACCAATGGCCCGCTGAGCATTGACAATGGCGGCCATGCCCGAGGCGCAGAGCCGATTAACGGTCTCACCAGGCACACTGAAAGGCAATCCGGCCAACAATAGTGCCATCCGGGCTACGTTGCGGTTGTCGTCCCCAGCTTGATTGACACAGCCGAGGATGACATCGGTGATGCTGGCGGGGTCGAGCAAGGGGTTGCGATTTATTAGCTCGGCCAGTACATGGGCAGCTAAATCATCCGCCCTAACAGTGGATAAACTGCCGCCGAAGCTGCCGATGGGGGT
>JAIXOO010000101.1 GCA_027486765.1 Saprospiraceae bacterium | reverse complement strand
ACATCCAATCCCAAGACCTGTCCTTGGGCATTTTGCCAGGTCCAGCGGTAAGGGGCTAAGCCACCGCTCAGGCCAATGGTCAGTGCGCCCGAAGCCCCGCCATTGCACTGGACAGCGGTAATGGTGTCGGCTACTGCAATTCCTTTGCTGGGTTCGGAGACCGTAAAAGGCCCAAAACTGGCTTTACAACTATCCGAATCACTCACCAGCAGCGTATATTCTCCCGCTTTGAGGTTGTTGAGGCTGCTGTTTCCAAGTCGATTGTTCCAGGTGTATCTGTAGGGTGCCCGCCCACCCTGGATGTCTACGGAAATGCCCCCGCTGGCCTCACCCCGGCATTTGGGGTTGGTAATGTCCAATTTGGCAACTTTTAAGGGTGCGTTGCCCTGAATGCTGGCTGGCGGCAGAGAATCCCGACATAGCCTCGCGTCATGCACGATGGCATAATAAGAGCCACCCCCCACCTGGGTCAAATCTTCGGTATTGGCAATCGGGAGTTTGGTCGCAAAGTCGTACCAAGTGTAACTATATGGCCGATTCCCACCCGAGCTGGAAACGTACACCCCACCTCCAATCAGATTGCCACACATGCTGTTTCGAATGCTATCGCGGCGAATCCGCAATCGCGGGGGTTCACTGATGGATTTCAGGGTGGAGCTGACCTGACAACCTGTGGCGTCAATCACCAATACCTGATAATCATTGTCTGCGGGCAGATTACTTATTTTAACGGTCGTTTGGGAAGTGCTGATGGAATTCACCACATTGTTGAACACGAACAAATAAGGGGCCGTACCACCCGTAATGCTGGCGCTCACTTCCCCGTCTTTTTTTCCAAAACAACTAATGTCAGTAGCCACAAATGCCGTCAATTGGATGGGGTCACCCGCATTGCGCAATTTGATGGTCGTAGGTTCTACGCTGCAGCCATTTCCATCCGTGACGGTCACACTGTAATCGTCAGCGGGTTGATTCACGATGGCACTGCTGCGCGCTCCGGTACTCCACAAGTAGCTATAGGGCAAGGCGCCTCCATTGGCAGTTACACTCAACACATTGGAGCGATCCCCTTGGCACACGCTACCTACCTGCACTTTTGTTTCTGCCGTCAACTTGCTCGGTTGAGTGAGATTGTATTCGAGGTTGAGCGGGCAACCGTTGTCGTCCAGCACAAAAAGGCGGTAATTGCCCGCTGGAAGGCGATAGGCGCTAGGCCCGGTAGAAGTACTCCCGATCCAGGAATATTTGTAGGGTTTGTTGCCGCCACTGATGGCTAGTTCAATAAAGCCTGTAGAGTCGCCATTGCAATTGATTTGCCCCAAGGCCAAAACTTCATGGGTCAACTTCGGTGGCGTACTGAGCGATATGGAATCCTCTTTCCAAATACAACCCAGGCGATCGGTGATGGTCACGGAAAACAAACCCGGGGGCAGGTCACGGCGTGCCTCTAGCGTAGAACCATCGTTCCATTTAAAGCTTATTCCTGGGTTTTCCACCCGCAACATTTGTACATTGATGAAGCCGTCCCGTGAGCCAAAACAACGGGGTGGCACCGCAGTGATGCTCGCCAAAAGGGGCTGTTTTTCTGGCTGTAGAACAAAGCTGGTGTCAAAAATACAACCCTCAGCATCGCGAATCCGAATTTTGTGCTGGCCTACCCCCAGGTTGAGCACAAAATTGGTGGTATCCCCTTTTTCCCAAGTATAGCGAAAAGGAGCCGCACCACGGGGTACGATGGTCACGATCCCGTTTTCCAAACCCAAACAGGTCGGCGCGTTAATGTTGGCTGTCAGGTCTATTTTTGAAATAGCATTTAAGGCAACTTTGAAAGTATCGGCGGTGCAACCTTTGATATCCTTGACCACAACGTTGTATTGCCCAACTCCCAAACGGAGTAAGTTAGCCGTGCTTTGCCCAGTGTTCCAGGTGTAGCGGTAGGGCGCAGTGCCTCCTGTCACCAGTGTGGCAATCCGTCCGGTGGTGTCACCAAAACATTTGGGTACCGTAATGCTGCCCGCGCTTACTTGTAATGCTGCCGGGCTACCAACGGTTATGGTGCTCGTGCTGGTACAATTGTTGGCATCCGTAATGGTCACTTTGTAATTGCCAGCCGCCAGATTGCGGATGAAAGGTAAAGTAGCCCCCGTTTCCCAGTTGTAGCGATAGGGTGCAGTGCCGCCACGACCACTTACCCGAATCATGCCATTGCGGAAACCTGCACAAGTGACGGCCAAATTTGAGTCGATGCCCACCGTCAATAAGGCAGGCGAGCTTAAACTAAAGGTGCGGGTGTACAAACAACCCGCCTCATCCGTGATGGTTACAGCATGGGTGCCTCGGGCTACCCGTTCCAGGTCTTCTTTGATCGAGTTGTTGCTCCAACGGTATTGGAAATTACCCGCTCCGCCAAACACACTCAAATCGATGCGGCCATCCAAACTGGCAAAACAAAGCGGTTGGGTGAAACTGGCGAGGACGCGTACCGAATCCGGCTCAGTTAGCACCAAATTGTCCACCACCGTGCTACAAGTTGCGCTGGTGATGGTTACGGCGTAGGTTCCACCGGGCACTCTGCTCAAAATGGCCGTGGTATCCCCATTGCTCCATTTGAAGCGGGGATTGCCGCGCACATCCAGGTTGATTTGGCCATCTTTGGCGCCGTAGCAGGTGACAGGTTGAATCTCGATGTTGCGGACTTCAATGCCAGGCCCGTTGATGAGGGCGTTGCGCAAAATAAAGCGGCAGCCCCGGCTCGAATTATCGGTTATGGTTACTCGGTAAGAGCCTTGCTGCAGCCCGCTTATGGTAAAAGTACCAGCAGGAACATTGCTGGAATCGCCCTGGATACCTGCACCATTCCAGGTGTAACTAAAGGGTGCCAGACCGTTGAGCGGCGTGATGGTAATGCTGCCATTATTGCCATTGCACACACTTACATCGCTGGTGCTGCGACGAATCGAGTCGATGCTGTTGGTGGTGGTCACGACTACTTTGCCGGTATTGCTACAGGCTTTGGCGTCGGTGATGGTCAATTGGTAGCGGGATTTTAGCCCTTTTTCGGTGCCAGCGGTGATCCGAATGGCGGCGGTTTCTTCGCCCGTGCTCCACAAATAGCGGATGGTACCCGTTCCGCCACTGCTGCTGGCGCCCAACAATTGGGTAGATTCCAGGCATAAATTGAAGGAGTCAGAGGGGCTAAAGGCGATATTGGGTAAAGGGTTGATTTTTAAGGTAAAATCTCCGGTTTTTTTGCAGCCCAGTGGGCTGGTCATTTCAAAAAAATACTTGGTACTCACCCCCGGGCTAACCAAGGGATTGTCGATGAGCGTGCTGGGGCTGGCGGGTAGGGTACGGTAAAAAGCCAGGCTGGCCTGGGTGAAATGGTCGTCCTGGAGTTTGACTTTGTTCAGGTCAAAAATTTGCTGGGCACAAATCTCGGGTTGTTCGGTCACTACTGGATTGGGCAATGGATTGACCACCACGAGGACTTCGGCTCGGGTGTTGGAAAAGCAACGCAGCCGGTTGTCGACGGCTTCGGCATAATAGCGGTAGGTGACTGGCGTAAGGCCATTATTGGCGGGAATTTGGGGTAAAAAAACCTGCCCGGAACTTACCGCAGTGCCGCCAGTGGCTTGGGTGTACCAAAAAATGAGCTCGCCCTGCACGGGAGTGGCGTTCAAGGTGGGCACTTCGCCAGAACAGATGGTGTCGCCCTTTACATTGGGTGGCAACAGGATGATATCATCACCTGCGCCGTTGCAATTGTTGTCGATGTTGTCGCAGGGGACTTCGGGGCGGCCGGGGTTGATGTTGGCATTTGAGTCATTACAATCGGTATTGTTGGTCACGTAACCCGTGGGCGGAGTAGCCGCACAGCTGTAAATGAACACCGCGGGGTTTCCATACCCATCCCGGTCAACGTCAGCGTAAAAGGGTTGTTCTGGCCAGCCCAGGTAGGTTGAACCATGCAAGGCAATGTGATCCAAACCGATGTCGCCCAAAGAGCCATTGCCCTTGATGCCCACAAAGCGAAATTGCATCAAGGTACCATTGGTGTATTTGCGCAAACTCAGGGACTCTTTGATCCATTGGTTGCCCTGGTTACCCTGGCGCGACCATAAGGTTTGCCAGGTCAGTCCACCATCTACCGATGTTTCCAGGCGCAAAGTCCCGGTTGAACTGCCGAACATGTGGTAATAAAAGGACAAATGGCAAGTGTCCGAATTTTTTTTGTCCAATAAAAAACAGCCCGATTGTAGTACAGCCCGACTGCCATTGGCGCATTGAAAACCAGTGGTTTCGATGTAGGCATAGTGGCCATTTCCGCTTACATCAGCGTCGGGGCCGGTATCTGGAGTAGGGGTTGGGTCTTTGTAAATGAGCCAATTGAAGGTGCTGCCGGGAGCGTTGCGCCACACGCCCGTTTGGGCACAGATAGCGTTGCAGATGGGGTCACAAATGAGTTGGTTGTTGAAAGTTTCCAGGGTGGTGGGCTTGGGTGGCAAACAGCCCGTTCGGACGCTGATGGGACAGGAATTGTCGGAAAAAGCGCCGCCATTGCAGGTTCGGCGCACGTAAATATCGTAAGGGGTATCGGGTAAAAGTCCCTGCAAGGCATAAGGTGGACAAGCGGTAAAAGGTACCACTCGGCCTTGGGCACCTGCCTGTGCACCAATGCCTGGTACAAAACCCGGTGGGCCATATTCGATCACGGAAACTCCCGCACTACAGCCATCGGTGGGTGACCAATTGAGCACAACTGTGGTGGTATCTTGTGCAACGATGTGAACGGATTGGGCGGGCAAACAGCTCAAAGGGGCAAAGATGAGTTCTACAAATTCCAAACGCCCGGTGTCTTGTTGGGAGTCATCACAAATCAACAATTGCCACTGGCCGTTCGCGCTCGTTTTGTTGTCGTTAAAATTGAGGAAGGATTCTTGCGGCAAGTAGGGTCTATCTATAAATGGGGCTTCACCCTGATCAATCGGGGTACAAGCGCTGGTGGTAAAACGAACATAACCCTGGCAGTTGGCGCTGTCGGGCACCCCATAATTGTCTTCTCCCCCACCATTGTTCATGCTCAAAATCACTTGGGTGCCATTGGGTGATATCAGGCGAATGGTCAAGTCTGCGGCCCATTGGTGCTGGATGCGCAAACGTACTTCCTTGAGGTAAACATCCCGCCCCAAGACCGTTCCGGGAGCATTGTTGACCCGAATGTTGAAGAGATTGGCTAAAAAGAAGCCCTCATTGTCGGGGCAGGTGAAATCCCGGATCGCCCAAGCGGTATCACAGCGAGAGGGGTTGTTTAAAGTGGGTATGACGGTTTGGCTATACCCCCAGGTGATGCTGCATAAAAATAGGGCTGCTACCTGCAGCAAAGTATACCTTGGTGTTGCCTGGTTTGGGTTTGTGTTGTGCATAATCGTGTTTTGGGAAAAAAACTTGGGCTAAAAGTACGGATTTTGGGGGAAGGGGCAAGGGGAAAAATTGTCGCGGGGGTGGCGGAAGAGCCGGGAAAGAGAATATGATTACATTGGATTGAACAACTTCTCTTTGTTTTTTATTGAAGCTTACTTATCGATGTAACCAGGCATTTTTATCTCTTCAATAAATTGATCCAGAGGTAGGGTTACATCATCTTTACTTAAAACAATATACACATCAACAACATAAACATCACGAACTTCTTCTAATCGATTGTGGTAATTAAAAAATTCTCCTGTCCAGTTCAGCTCAGTAGAGGCCGCAGATAAGAATGCTTTTCCAACAGCAGCTTCCAAACTCTGCCGATCGAGGTATTTTTCTATCACAGTATCCCATCTTTCTAAGATTTGTTTTGCATAAGACGTATCAAATGCTACTGTTATATTACCAATTTTTGATAATACGAGTTCGGTTCTTTCTTTTGATGAATAAAAATCTAAATCATTCACATCCCATTCATGACCTGGTTTTAAACCATCCAAAACTTTACCTAGGTTTTCAATAATAGATTTTATTTTAGGTATTTCAATAACAGTAAAGTTATTCATACCTGGAATGTTACTACCTCCGGTTATCATGGTTGGCCTACTGGATAATCTATTTTTTGCGTTAACTAAAATTGAAACAAAAACCATGTTTTTAAATTTAAAATTTAGAGAATAGAAAAAGCTGAGCCAGTTGGGGCAAATCATGAAAATGCCTTACCAATGGATTAAATTGGCGGTCAAAGTCGACTTTTGGATGTTTAAGAAATATCTCGAACACGCCAGAAATTTTCGCCCCAAGTTTTGTGAAAATTTGAAAAAGAGACGCCTTCATTAAGTAATTCTTCATCCATGGGTTGAAAAACCAGGTTTTGAACAAATTCAAAAATATTATCCGCTATTTTTCTGAATCTTGGATTCGAATCCGTTTCATCAAAAAACACTTGATCTTCAATTCCCTTTTTTATACCTAATACAATACCTCTGTAAGTCCCATTAGAAATTGGTAAGTATCCACTTTCAATCCAATCTTCATCATTAGTTTGAAATTTTAGCGCATTTTCAACAGAATGAAATCCTCCAAATAAAATGGTATCTGGTTCCGGTTCATATACAATGGTTGAACAATAGTAATAATCATCATATCTCAAATCAAAATACTTTTCTGACATTTCGGCACCACCCTTAAGTTCAAAAGTTTGAGCGAATAATTTATAAATTGGAGGTAATGTAATCCCGTATTTTTCTTCTAAAGAATTCAGGTTAATTACCTCGCTTCTTTTCTTTGTTTTAAGCAACTGAAAGCCACGTTTCATTGTAACTAATTGATTCAGGCTTTATCGGAATCCTTTTCTAAGCCGTTGATAAAGTCTTCAAAGTTAAAAGAATTAAATCGCGTGCGCCACTAACTCCTTTCGCAACTCAATATCCTTTTGAATGTCTTCGATCCGTTGAGAAAGCAACTCCAGCAACTCCCACTTATTCAACTCATACAACTCCGCGATACTGAATACCAAGCGAATCGCATATTCCCGATAATCAATAAGCGTGTCATTAAGCGGGACTTGATACTCGAAGCTTTTTGATAAGGAAAGTGAAACCGGAGGGGTCATTACACAAACATGCTGGTCTCGACTTTGCTCTAGCCAGCCTTTAGACTTCAAAAAAGCAACGATGGTTGAATGCTGCGGTATTTGCTTTCATAGCATTTTCATTGGTGGAGCAATTTAAAAGAGTTTTGGAAAAAATCCAAGGTTACCGGTTGGTATCGTGCTCTAGCTAAGAAACCAAAACCCTCTAATGGGCTACGATTAGGACACAAAATGGAGCATTGTTTCAAAATCATGCATCCGATCAGTTCCAACTGAGTCTGGGGACTTGGCGAGCACACTATTCTTACCAAAGCGACAACAATAGCAACGCGGACGACGCGGATGACGCGGATTTACGCGGATTTTGCTTTGCCTGCGGCAAAGCTTTTTTGCCACCAAGGCACGAAGACACAAAGTCCGTTGAATCGAAACTGTTTTCTTGGTGGCTTGGTGCCTTAGTAGCTATTTTACCATCGCGCCGAAGGCGTGATAAAAATCCGCGTCATCCGCGTCATCCGCGTCATCGTACGTTTGCACTATCCAATTAATTGTGTTAATTGGTGATGAAAAGAAGTGGGGAGTGGATAAAACCTGACGCGTT
>JAIXOO010000177.1 GCA_027486765.1 Saprospiraceae bacterium | reverse complement strand
TCGCCGAATGTATACAAAAAAGAATTGCGGCTCAGCAGCAAACGGTATTCGGCTGAACCCACCGCGTAATGGGTCGCAAAAATGAATTCCTCATCAAAACCCCGCAACAGGCGATTGCCACCAATGCGGAATTGCTCATTTTGGTAAATTGCCTGACTGGCAATCGTCCAACCCGTGCTGGCTTTCAGTTTGAGTGTAGTGTTTTTGCCGACAGGCAGATAAGCTTCAGTTTCGCTGAGCAGGCGGTATTGAAAGCTGCGCAGTTGCAGGGTGTCATAAAGGAAGCCCAAGCCGAGCTCATTGATGCGGCTATTGGGTAAGATTTTTTTGGTTCCGGCACCGCCACGGCCCAAAATGGCCCACCCACGCCGAGGGTTGAAGCGGTAATCGAGGGCTTGTTGCTGAAATTCCAGCCCGAAGGAAGATTGGCTGACATCTAGGGTAGGAGGGAGCATCCTGGAATCGAGCAACTGTACTTCATTCAACTGCAACAAACGGGAGCTGCGCTGATTCCAAAACACTTTGAAATAATTCCCTCCTTCAAATAAGTACTGTAGCCCAAAATCTAGATCAAGATCCAAAAAGGCCGTATCCCGGCGGTACAAGTGCAATTTGAAATCGGTGCCGATGGGTAGATTGGCCAAAAATGGATAGTTGAACTGTACATCCAACCGGGGACTTGTGGGGCGCAATTGTTCAAATCGGGCATAAAGTCGCTCGCCGCGTCCAAACTGGTTTTGCAACTCACCCTCAAAACTCCCCGTGACCAACAACCTTTTGACTTGCTGGCTATTGGGCAACACCCCGATGATGAAATCAAAACGACTGGCTTTTTGACGGGTCAAATCCAGCACCACCAGGGCGCGTGAACCAATGAACTCCACCTCCGGATCAGATTTTAATTGTAAAAAAGGCAATTCCTGAATGCGCTCCCGGATGCGTTCCACCCGCGATTGATCGTAAACTTGTTTGCGCTGAAACCCCAGGTAAGATTGCAAATAAGTGGGAGCAATAGTGGCATCACCCCGCAGGAGCAGGGTGTCAAAGTAGATCAAATCCCCTTTGTCCAAACGCATTTGAGCGTCGAACCAGCCGGGGCGTACCTGCACACTGTCGAGCCGGATTTGGGCAAAGGGGTAACCTTGACTGGTGGCTTGGCGGAGCAGCGCTTTTTGGGTTTGTTGTAATTTAGTGAGATCAAATCCTCCCTTTTTTTTCAGCAAATCATTGGCTGCATTGCGCCACCAATCCGCCGGAATGCCCCGAGGGCTCAGTTGCCCCCAACGATAGGGCAGGCCCAAATGCAACCAGGCCAAAGCACTGGAGTCCCGATAAGTGACACTATCCACCGAAGCTTCCAGGTAGGCACGTTGCTGAAGATCGAGCACCAGGCGTTGGAGGCTACTTTGCAGAGAAAGACTATCCGTGTAGGTGTAAGCACTCAGATTGAAGTCGGCAGGTAAGGGCGCATCACTTTGCAGATTTAGCTTTTTTTGTGCCCATAGCATTTGGCTTAGGTTGCAAAGGCAACATAAAAGCAAAATCAAACGCAGTGAGCCCAAAACTTTAAACATTCTTTAAGACCTTGATTTGGAGTTAACTGTTAAATTTGCATCAAATTTAAGCGATGAAATCTTTTCAATACCTCTTTTTGATGCTCAGCTTGCTGGGGGCAAGTTTTGTAGCACAAGCACAGGAGAAAGTAAAAATCCGTTGCGAACTCAACGGTTGTCAGGGTTCCCTGGCTTTGTTTACCTTCGACGGGGTTACTTTCCAGGAAGCACAACGCGTGATGGCTACCCCTAGTAACGGAAATGTCTACGAGTTCAGTCTCAATAAATCGGAACCTAAATTTTATTATGTCGGCTCCTTTGCCAATAACGCACGCCCGATTTTATTGGGCAGCGAGACCGGTGTAGTCATCAAAGGGGATTGCGGGAACATCCGCCTGGCTTCGGTGGTTGGTTCGACTATCAACATGGATTACGAAAAGGTAAAGACCCGCATCACCAGTCACAACACCCAACACGGCATGGGCCTGCGCGAATGGGCTATGGCCAAAGATGACGCCGCCAAAAAAGCTGGGGTAGCAGGATTAAAAGCGATCGACGATAAAAAAATCGCGCTGCTGGATTCGCTGAAGAAAGCCAATCCGCTTTTGGCTCGGGTAGTAGCGATCAATACTTATGTGTCGTACCCCAACAACTCGACGGGCTACAACGACGAGCTGGCTTATTTTGCCAACGAGTTTTTCCACTTTGTAGACTTCAAAGATGCGGGTTACAACGGCATGCCCTGGGTATATGAAAACTTCAGCGCTTACGCTCAAACCCTGGGTGGGGTAGGTTTGCCGCCCACCGAAATCAAAAAATACCTGGACCAGATGTTGGCCAAATTCCCTGAAGGAAGTGGCGCCCAACAAATGGCCATGGCGGGCGTAATGGCGGGTTTGCAAAAACGAAAAAGCGCAGGTTACATGGAATATGCGCAGCGCTTCATCAAAACTTATGCTGAAAAATCACCAAAAGCAGTCGCTGCGGTACAAGAGGAGTTGAATCGGGCCATGCGCTTGATGGCGGGCGCGGTGGCACCCGATTTCGCCCAGGCCACCCCCGAGGGCAAAGACCTCAAACTAAGTGACATGCGTGGCAAATATGTCCTGATCGACTTTTGGGCAAGCTGGTGTGGCCCCTGCCGCCAGGAAAACCCCAATGTGGTACGCATGTACCAGCAGTACAAAGACAAAGGTTTTGACATCCTCAGCGTCAGCCTCGACAGTGCCCGCGACCGCTGGCTGCAAGCCATTGAGGCCGACAAGTTGACCTGGAAGCACGTCAGCGATCTCAAAGGTTGGAGCAATGAGGTGGCGCAGATGTACGAAGTACAAGGCATCCCTAAAACGTTCTTGATTGATCCTCAAGGGAAAATCATCGCGACGGATCTGCGGGGGCCGAGTTTGGAGGCGAAGTTGAAGGAGTTGTTGGATCGGTAAGCGTGATTGAGATAAAAGATAAAGGTTCCTATCGCTCAAGAGGGGGTGGTAGGAACCTTTGTGTTTTGGGGCTATTTTAATCCTAGCCCCGCACCCACCTCACCTCATGCCCTTCCCCCACCAGCGGCATATCCAATTGCCCAATCATCCTTGCCAAAATGCTGCTTTTAATGTCCTCCTTCCGCCGACTAAAAATATTCTCCCGGCTCGTTTCCAGGTAAACGATGGTAAAACGCGGATTGTACACCCGCAGCACATTGTGTAGCCGGGCGCGTAGTTCCGAAGTCAGGTTGGTGCTGTTCCACACGAAGGATTTTTTGCGGCGACAAAATTCTTTGGCGCGTTCGTACGCCAATTGGGCTACTTTGCCCTGCCCATCGCGATCGTCGGGGCGGATTTTGAGCTCGCGCCGAATTTCATCCAGACTCACAATGGGTAGGTGGGCGTAGTTTTTAGCGTAAAAAGTATCCTTGCCGCTGCCTGCTATCCCAGACAGGACGATTACTTCAAAAGCCGTATCGTCAAAAATCTCCACTGGGTAAGTTTCTTCTGACCAAAAGTAGCGGTAGCGGCT
>JAIXOO010000136.1 GCA_027486765.1 Saprospiraceae bacterium | reverse complement strand
GGAGGGAAATGAAATAAAGTTACGTTTCCCTTCTTTACCAAAGATAACTTTTGTTTCACTACCATAAAAACTCATCAGCAGCCATGCCATTTGATCTCGACATGCTGAAGGCTCATTATGAGTCGCTTCCCGCAAGAGTAAATGCGGCTAAGCAAGCGTTGGGACGTCCTCTGACGCTCACCGAAAAAATTCTTTACGCCCATTTACACGCTGATTCCCCATTGCAGAGCTATGCTCGCGGCAAGGATTACGTCTTCTTTGCCCCAGACCGGGTAGCCATGCAGGATGCAACGGCACAAATGGCTTTGTTGCAGTTTATGATGTGTGGTCGCGATAAAACGGCTGTACCCAGTACTGTACACTGTGATCACTTGATCCTGGCCAAAGACGGAGCTAACACCGACCTCAAGACAGCGGTTGACGTCAACTCCGAAGTATACGACTTCCTCTCAGGTGTATCCAACAAATACGGCATCGGTTTCTGGAAGCCTGGTGCGGGGATCATTCACCAAACCGTGCTCGAAAACTACGCATTTCCAGGCGGGTTGATGATCGGTACCGACTCCCACACCCCCAACGCAGGTGGTTTGGGTATGTTGGCCATCGGTGTAGGTGGCGCCGATGCGGTAGACGTGATGGTGGGCATGCCTTGGGAACTCAAGATGCCCAAGCAAATTGGGGTAAAACTCACTGGTAAACTGAATGGCTGGGCTTCTGCTAAAGATGTGATCCTGAAAGTAGCGGGTATCCTGACTGTAAAAGGTGGTACTGGCGCAATCGTGGAATATTTTGGCGAAGGTGCTCAATCCATGTCTTGTACGGGTAAAGGTACCATCTGCAACATGGGTGCGGAAATTGGTGCAACCACTTCTACCTTCGGCTACGACGACTCCATGAGCCGCTACTTCCGCGCTACTGAGCGTGATGATGTAGCCGACTTGTGTGATTCGGTAAAAGAATACCTGACTGGCGACGCCGAGTGCTACGCTAGTCCAGAGAAATACTTCGATCAAGTGATCGAAATTGACCTGAATACCCTGGAGCCACACGTCAACGGCCCGTATACTCCAGACTTGGCTTGGCCAATCTCTGAGTTTGCCAAAGCGGTGAGAGACAATGGCTACCCACAAAAATTGGAAGTAGGTTTGATCGGTTCTTGTACCAACTCTTCTTATGAGGATTTGGACCGTGCAGCTTCGGTGGCACGTCAGGCAAAAACGAAAAAACTGGTCGCCAAAGCAGAATTCACCGTTACACCGGGTTCGGAGCAAATCCGTTACACCGTTAATCGCGATGGTCAATTGGCTGCTTTCGAAGAAATTGGTGGCGTAGTGATGGCCAACGCTTGTGGTCCTTGTATCGGTCAATGGTCACGCCATACCGATGATCCCAACCGCGCCAACTCGATCATCACTTCCTTCAACCGCAACTTCTCCAAGCGCAACGACGGCAACCCACAAACGCGTTCTTTTGTGGCTTCACCAGAGATTGTCACTGCTTTTGCGATTGCGGGTGATCTGACTTTCAACCCACTGACCGATACCTTGATCAACGAGGATGGTGTAGCAGTAAAACTGGATCCACCAAGTGGTGCTGAATTGCCAGCCAAAGGTTTTGCGGTAGAAGATGCGGGTTACCAGGCTCCTGCTGCTGATTCCAGCCAGGTGGTGATTAGTGTATCTCCTACTTCCAGCCGCTTGCAATTGCTCACGCCCTTCAAAACAATCACCAACGATCAGGTAAAGGGCATGCGCATTTTGATCAAGGCCAAAGGGAAGTGTACCACTGACCACATTTCGATGGCTGGTCCTTGGTTGGAGTTCCGCGGACACTTGCAGAACATTTCCAAGAATACCTTCATCAGTGCCATCAACTCCTTCAACGGTGAAACCAATAAGGTATTGAACCTGGTGACCAATGAATACCATGCGGTACCTGATTCCGGTTTGGCTTACCGCGACGCTGGCGTTAGCACGGTGGTATTCGGGGAAGAAAACTACGGTGAAGGTTCCTCTCGCGAGCACGCGGCGATGCAGCCTCGTTTCTTGGGCGTGAAGGCAGTAGTTGTAAAATCTTTCGCACGCATCCACGAAACCAACCTGAAAAAGCAGGGCATGCTGGCACTGACTTTCGCTAATCCAGAAGATTACGAAAAAATCCGCCAGGATGATTCCATCGATATCGAAGGCTTCGACAGCATGGCACCCGGAAAATCGATCTCTATGGTTTTGAACCATTCTGATGGCACTTCCGACAGCATCGAACTGCTGCATACCTACAACGAGCAACAAATCGACTGGTTGCGCGCTGGTTCAGCTTTGAATAAAATTCGTCAGGAAATGGGCATGGCGTAAGCTCAGCTTCATTTCTAAACGAATATATAGGGAAAGCCTCTCAGGAAACTGGGGGGCTTTTCCATTTTAATTCTATCTTTCTGCAAACAAATAAAAACATGCAGTACTTAAAACTTTGCACATTCCTGCTGGCAGTGATCGTTTTGCTGGGTTGTGAATCTGGAACCAAAACCACCCAAAGCACCGCCAAAGCGGCCAAAACCTACGCTGCGTTCATTGGCACCTATTCCAAAAAAGAAGGGCACGTCGATGGCAAGGGTGAAGGCATATATTTGTACCAATTGGATAGCGCTACGGGCTATCTGGATAAAATTGGAGTGCAGGATGGCATCGTCAATCCTTCTTTCCTGACCCCTAGCGCCGATGGCAAATACCTTTACGCTGTGGAAGAAATTGGCTCCGATGTGGATGAAGCTGGCCGGGTCGTAGCTTATCGCCTTGCGGATGACCACCTTGAAAAAATCAACCAGCAACCCACTTTTGCCTTTGCGCCTTGCCACGTCAGTACGGACAGCAAAGGGCGTTACGTGTTTGTAGCCAATTATGTGGGCGTGATTGCAGTATATCCGGTAGCGGAAAATGGTGGACTCGAAGTAGCCACTTTTCACGAAGCATTCCAGGGCAAAGGCCCGCATTCCCGACAAGATGCCTCACACCCGCACAGTGTCAATCTTTCACCGGATGAGCAATATTTGTACGTGCCCGACCTCGGCACCGACAATATTTATACCTACAAAATCAATTACGATACGCCCCAAAAACCATTGACCAAAATAGGGGCAACCAAGGTACATCCCACCAGTGGCCCTCGCCATTTTACCTTCCACCCCACCTTACCCAAAGCCTACGTGGTCAACGAGCTCAGCTGCACCGTAACGCTGATGGATTGGGACAAAAGCACGGGAAAACTGGACACCGTGCAAAGCATCAGCACCCTACCCGCCGACTTTAAAGGCAACAACAATTGCTCCGACATACACATCACGCCCAATGGCCAGTTTTTGTACGCGGCGAATCGTGGACACAACAGCATTGTGGGCTACAGCATCGACCCTAACACAGGCGCGCTCAGCCTGATCGACCATGCCCCTACACAAGGCGAAGTACCGCGTAACTTTGCGATTTCGCCAGACGGCCGCTTCCTATACGCTGCCAACCAAACCTCCGACAACATCGTCATCCTAAGCATCGGCAAGGATGGCAAACTCAAATACCGGAAAGAGGAAAAGGTATTTACACCGGTGTGTATACAGTTCCAGTAGTGATGAATGATGAATGATAAGTGATGAATCTAAAACCACACATAGTGAACAATTCATCACTTATCATTCATCACTAAAATTAAAGTTTCATCTCC
>JAIXOO010000198.1 GCA_027486765.1 Saprospiraceae bacterium | reverse complement strand
CACCCGATCTCCAATGTTCTTCGAAGGCTGCGTGACAGGAAACGAACGCGTTTTCAACATCAGCTCCTTATCTTCTGCTGAAACATACCTCGTCTGGTCTTTTTCCTTATAGTCCTGCAAAAGTTTGTTGTAAAAATTGATGGATTGAGAAATAGGTACCGAGCCAGTATAACCGTCGTGTACCCCTACGTAAATTTGCAAGAGGCTATTCTTGCGTTTCCCAACTGGTGTTTCCCAAAACAGGGGTGAACGTGCCTTGGCTTTCTCCGCATCAAAAGCCCCATTGGCACCGATGCATTGCACAATCTCGGCGGCGTATTTGTTCTTGCGGTCTACCGATTCTGCATACCAGGCCTCCAAATCTGAAATAGAAGCCCAGGCCGAAAAGCCACGAATGGCGTGCCTTGAGCGCATGTAAGTCGCCAGGGTAGCATAGCCACCACCGCTGTAACCCACCACGTAAATCTGTTTGCGGTCAACTTTCAGGTTTTTCAGGGCCCAATCAATGGCTTCGTCGATGTCTGAAAGCACAAATTCGCTACAACAGGCCTTGGGATGGTTGTTTACTCCCCTGAAATTGGGAAAGATGTAATTCCAGTTTTTGGCATGCACCTGAGTGGCCATCATGCCCTTTTGTGAGTCGGCAGAATTGCTCCAGGAATGCAATTCCACCACCAGCGGTTGTGGGGTAGCAGCCGTAGATTTGTCGTAATAAAAAACCTGGGTAACACCATCCAGTGCCGAACGAATGCTGTCTTTGCGAAGGTAATCGGGGCGTTGGGCAATGGCTGATAACCAGAGTATACAAAGCCATGAGATCAAAAGGGACTGTTTCATAAGGAGGCCTTTGAATAAACAATAAACCAAGATACGACGCGGGTGGCTTTTGCGGTTAAAAATTGAAAAAAATGAAAAAAATGCCTCCCCCCCTTGCACATTTCTCAAAAGCCTATATCTTTGCAAGCGAATTGAAAAAAATTCAATCATGACTGTAGCAGTTCAAAACAACAATTGGTGGTGGCGTCTGAATCATTCCGTTCTCGGGTGAAGTAGCTAGCCATTGATGTTGTTAACAGAACATACAGCGCAAAAACGGCTTGTCGGATCACTCGGCAAGCCGTTTTTGTTTTTATACCTTTTTGAAAAAGTTGAGAAGGTTTAGGGAGGTTTAGTGAGGTTTAGGCTCCGCGAGCGACTTAGACAAGGACGTGTCTAAGTTACTCGCGGAGCCTAAACCTCACTAAACCTTCTCAACCCTCCTCAACCCCAAACAACAACCATGATCGACACGACCCAACAAATTCACCTGCGCACCCACATCAAAAAACAACTGGCAGATATGGTCACGCCCGTTTCGGTTTTTTTGAAAGTACGCGACCACTACACCCAGCCCGTGATGCTGGAAAGCAACGATTTCAGTAGTGCCGAAGACTGCTTTTCGTACATCGGCCTACAAGCCATCGCTGAAATTCAGGTTAAAAATGGCCTCATCAGCACCATGCTACCCGATGGCGAGACCAGCAGCATCCCGGTCATCGATGTCAATACCGTTCCCGACGCCTTGCAGCACTTTGCGCAGCAATTCAGCGTGGAGCAAGATACCCCTTACCCCGTGTACAATGGCATCTTTGGTCATGTGGGTTTTGACGGGGTACAATATTTTGACACCCTGAAATTTGACTCCTCCAAACGCAAATTCGACATCCCCGATATCCGCTTCACTTTGCATCGCTTCATCATTGCGATCAACCACTACAAAAACGAGTTGTACCTGCTGGAAAACCTCATGCCGGATCAGCCCTCGGAAATGGACAAACTGGAAGCCCTTTTGCGCAGCCAAAAAGTATCCACCCACGAGTTCCATCTGGAAGGCAAAGAAGAAAGCAACCTCAGCGATGATGAATTTATGGAACTGGTACGGGTGGGTAAGCGCCACTGTCAAATTGGAGATGTGTTCCAGATCGTTTTTTCCCGCCAGTTTTCCCGCCAGTTCAAAGGCGATGAATTCAATGTTTACCGCGTCCTGCGTTCCATCAACCCCTCTCCTTACCTTTTTTACTTCGACTACGGCAATTACAAAATATTCGGTTCTTCGCCTGAAGCGCAGATGGTCATCCGCAAAGGAGTGGCTCGCCTAAACCCCATCGCCGGCACTTACCGCCGCTCGGGCGATAATGCCGAAGATGCCCGCCGGGCAGTGGCCCTGGCCGAAGACCCCAAAGAAAACGCCGAGCACATCATGCTGGTGGACCTCGCCCGCAACGACCTGGGCCGCCACGCTCAAAATGTACAGGTACGTAAATTGAAGGAAATTCAGT
Source organism: Saprospiraceae bacterium (assembly GCA_027486765.1). GTDB lineage: Bacteria > Bacteroidota > Bacteroidia > Chitinophagales > Saprospiraceae > Haliscomenobacter. The sequence continues at coordinate 2,545 of JAIXOO010000198.1, read as the reverse complement.
TCTTCAGCCACGTGATTCACCTGGTTTCAACCGTAACGGGTGATTTACCCGATCACGCCAATCCCGTGCAGATTTTTGGTGACACTTTCCCGGCAGGCACCCTTTCCGGAGCGCCCAAATACAAGGCCATCGAACTCATCAACCAATACGAAAACCAAAACCGCTCATTTTACGGTGGGGCCTTGGGGATGATTGGTTTTGATGGTTCAATCAACCAGGCCATCGTGATCCGTTCCTTCCTGAGTATGGACAATCACCTGTATTACCAGGCTGGTGCTGGCATTGTGGTCGACAGCAAGGAGGAAAGTGAATTGCAGGAAGTCCACCATAAACTCGGTGCCTTAACTCGCGCTTTGATTGAAGCGGAAAAAATTTAATCCATTCCTAAAGCACAATAAAAAATAGCTGGCATGAAACTGCTCGTTCTCGATAACTACGACTCCTTCACGTACAATCTCGTGCAATATTTCCAGGAAATCCTGGGACAAAACGTAGATGTGTACCGCAACGACGCCATTTCCCTCGATGATGTTGGTCGCTACGATGTCATCGTGCTTTCTCCTGGTCCGGGTTTGCCCAGTGAGGCGGGCATTATGCCTGAACTGATCAAAAAATATGCTTCCAGCAAGTGTATTTTGGGGGTATGTTTGGGGCACCAGGCGATTGGAGAAGCTTTTGGTGGCAACCTGGATAACCTCTCCCGGGTTTACCACGGTGTGTCTACTTTGATGAAACAATTGGGCAATGATGCCAATTTTTTCCAGGATGTGCCGATGGTATTTGAGGCGGGTCGGTACCACAGCTGGGTGGTGAACAAAAATACCTTACCGCATGAATTGATCGTCACAGCGGTGGATCACCAAAACGAGGTGATGGCCATGCGCCACCGAGATTATGCGGTTTTTGGGGTACAATTCCACCCTGAGTCGGTGATGACGCCAGATGGTAAAAAAATGTTGCGCAATTTTCTCGATTATTGTGCTGAAAGACTGGGCACTAAAGCCGCAGTTGCATAACTAAGGTGCCACTTAGGTGCCTTAAGTTTCTCAAGTGGTGAAAAAATCTTTACCACCTAAGAAACTTAAGGCACTGAAGGAAACACCTAAGTAAGTCCTTATCCGAACAAGTCCTTTGCAATGAAACAATATTTGAATCGGCTTTACGAGCACGATAAATTCAGTCGGGAAGAAGCCCGGCAAATCCTGCTCAACATCGCCGCTGAGCAATACAACGAAGTCCAGATCACGGCCTTCGCCACTGCTTTCAACATGCGGTCGATCACCTTGTCAGAGTTGCAGGGTTTTCGCGATGCTTTGTTGGACCTTTGTGTGCCCCTCGATCTGGAGGGCCGCGAAACCATCGATATCGTGGGAACAGGTGGAGACGGCAAAAATACCTTCAACATCTCGACCTTATCCTGCGTTGTAGTTGCAGGGGCGGGTTATCCGGTAAGCAAACACGGCAGTTATGGGGTTTCCTCCTCGGTGGGTTCTTCGGATGTGTTGATCCAGATGGGGTATCAATTCACCAACGAGCAGGACACCCTGCGGCGACATCTGGATGAGGCAGGCATGTGTTTTTTGCACGCGCCCCTTTTTCATCCGGCCCTAAAAGTAGTTGGCCCCATCCGCCGGCAACTGGCTACCCGTACTTTTTTCAACATGCTGGGGCCATTGGTGAATCCAATTCAACCCAAATACCAGATGTTTGGAACGTTTAATATGGAGTTGCTGCGTATGTACCAGTACATCATGCAGCATTCCGGGCGGCGTTTTGCCATCGTATACGGACTGGATGGCTACGACGAAATCTCTTTGACCAGCGATTTCAAAATGGTCACGAACGACAGCGAACGGATTTGGTCGCCAGTGGAACTGGGTTTGAAGAAACTCAAACAGCAGGATTTGGACGGTGGCGAAAACTCCGAAGATGCAGCAAAAATCTTCATGGCCGTGCTCGAAGACAAGGCAACCGAAGCCCAAAAAATGGCAGTAATCGCCAACGCAGGAATGGCCATCAAAGTCATCAAACCTGAACAATCGGCGGAAGACTGTGTTGCAGAGGCGCGGGAAAGCATTGAAAGTGGAAAGGCACTGGCGGGTTGGAAAAAGTTGGTTTCATAAATTGATTGTCCAAAGCGACATGAATGGCAACGCGGACGACGCGGATGACGCGGATTTTAAACACGCCTGCGGCGTGATGAAATAGAAATGACCACAAAGGCGCAAAGACACGAAGGCACAAAGCTATCAGTTCTGTTTTTTCACTTTGTGTCTTTGCGTCTTTGTGCCTTTGTGGTCGAATAAGCTTTGCCGCAGGCAAAGCAAAATCCGCGTAAATCCGCCTAATCCGCGTCGTCCGCGCTGCCATTATTGTCGCTTTTGTAAACATCAGTAATAAGCATAGCTAAAATGAACATTCTTGATAAAATTGTCGCCCACAAATACACGGAAATAGCCGAGCGAAGCTCCAAAACACCCATCAGTGTACTGGAGCAAAGCCCGTACTTCACACGCTCGACTTACTCCTTGCGAGAATCACTCTT